>NZ_JBSHCR010000036.1:0-45838 GCF_053615895.1 Isoptericola sp. NPDC055881 | reverse complement strand
CGGCTCACCACGATGAGCCGTCGCCGCGCTTTCGATGTCTCGGTCAGCGCACGGAGTCGTCGTCGGACGGTGAGCGAGCGGCGGTCGTCGCGGAATCCTCCAGGTCGGCCAGAGCGTCGACGATGGCCGCGAGCATCGGCTCGAGCGCCTCGCGACCCGGCATGCCGGGCTCCTCGGCGTCGTCCATGAACCTCCGCAGCGTGTCGCGCAGCCGATGCGCCGTCGGCGTCCTCGTCCCGTCGATCTCGATCTCGCGCAGCTCCACGTCACTCCTCTCCGAAGGCCCGGCACGACCGTGTGCCCTGGGCCACGAACCTACCGAGCGAGGAGCGCCGGATCACCATGCACGCCCGGGGCGAGCAAGGTTTGAGTACCCGCGAGCCGGACCACTGCCGATGGTCAGCCGTTCGGCTGCTCGCCCTCTTCGCGCACTTCGGGCTCCTTCGGCTCCGCCGGCTCGGAGGCGTCGTCGTCGACCGCTTCCGCCGCAGGCTCCGGTGCCGCCGTCGACCCCGCGGCTGTCGCGAACGCCCGCTCCACCACCGCCCGGGCCATCGCCGCCGGCTCGGTCGGCTTCGGTTTCGTCGGCTCCGGCTCCTTCGGCTCCGGCTCGGCGGCAGCGGGCGCCGCACTCTCCTGGGCGGGCGCGGGGGGCGGCGCAGCCTCGCTCGGCGTGGGCTTCGGGACGACGTCGTGCTGCGCCTCGCCGTCAGGACGCGGTCGCTCGCCGAAGATCACGTCGCCGAGACCGGGAGCGGCCCCGGCCGCGCCGGTGAAGGCCTTCGGGCTCGGCTCCGAGGAGGTCGCCCGGGCGCGGTTCGTCCGTGCCCGCAGGATCAGCACCACGACGAGGATCAACGCGACCAGTCCTGCCACGTACCAACCGGCCGAGGAGGACACCCCATCCCGCGCGGGGGCCGCGGTCGGCTCCGCGGCCGGGGACGCCGTGGGGGCGGGATGCGCCGTCGCGCGGGCTCGTGCGTGGATCTCGGTCGACTTCCCGACGGGCGGCAACCAGGTCACCTGGTTGCCGTCGATGGTGCCGTTCGACTCGAAGACGGGGCCGGGGAAGCCGATGGTCAGGCGGACCTCGAACGTGTCCCGCACGGCTCGCGGGAGGGCCTTGAGCTGCTTCCCCGCCTCCGACAGGTCGACGACGCCGTCCACGACGAACGCGTCGTCGTCGCGGACGATGGTCAGCTCCTCGCCGGCCGTGCCCCCCGCGTTGAACTCGTGCAGCGGCTGGTCCTTGAAGATGATCCGGGTGCCGGTGAACCCGCCCTGGGCGAACTCCTCCTGCGACATCCCGTCGCCGAGAGTCGGCGTCAGCTCCTTGTTCCACTGGTCCCACAGGTCCTGCGGATCTTCGTTCAAGGACTCGGCGGCGTCGTCCTGGAGCGCCATGATCATGGAGCCCGAGATGGTGTCGTCCTCGGACACGATCATGTCCATGTCGATCTTCATACAGCCGGCCAGGACGAGCAGGCTGACCACGGCTCCCAGCGCGGCCAGGGCTGTGCGCGCGGGGGCGCGCCGGTGCGGAGTGTTCACGCGTGCCAATCTCCCGTGACGAGGGCGAGCCGCCCGTCCCCGGATGGCCGCCCGCGGAGGAATGAGTAGTAGGCGGGCGACAACTGAGTGACGCGCCCGCGTCGCTGCCAGGACAGGGACGGTCGGACCGCGCCACCCCCAGCGGGGCACAGTCCGACCGTCGACGGACCCGACCGCTGATCTCCCGCCTGGTCCGCGCTCCACATCATGCCGCCCGGCACGGCGCCGAACTGCCGTCGTGCAGATTCTGCAACACCGATCTTCGGCGCCTCAGGAAGCCGGATCATGGGACGGGGAGGCTCACCGTCCGGCGGTCAGGTCCCCGCTCTGCACCCACCCATGCCAAGGGACCGCGATGACCACTCCGACGACCGAGGCACGTCCGACACCGGACGTCGTCTCGCGAGCTCCAGCGCCCGAGGTCGCGCGCCCGCGCGGGCAGGGACGCCACCAGGAGCGGTCTCGTCGGCGACGGCGACGGCGGTCGAGGGGCGGGATCCTGCGCCACCTGCCCCCGTGGTGGGCGCCCCTGATGATCGCGTCGTGCCTCGCCGGGATCGGGATCGCCCAGTTCATCGACTCGGTCTCGCGCCCATGACCGGGGCGACCGAGAGCACCTGGACGGGGGGCGTCCTGCGGCAGGTCGGCCTTCCGACGCTCGCCGACACCTTCTGCTGGCTGACGCCCGCCGACCGCCTGCGGCTCGCCGCCGTCGACCGTCAGCAGTCGGACATCCTCGCCGCGCTGGCGGCGCAGCCGCCGGACGAGATCGAGGTGCCGATGTTCGCCGACCTCCAGGTCGAGCGGCTGCACGTCTACCGCGAGGTCTTCGCACGGCACGCCGTGCAGCGCGGCCGCTGACGCCAGCGGGAGGTCGTCCCGTCACGTCGCGCCGGCGCGGGACCCGTCGGACGGGTCACGCCGCCGCGGACACCGCGAGCCCGGCGGCGCGCCACGCCGAGACGACGGTGGCACCGGTGGCCTCGCCGGCGCGCTGCCGCGTACCGATGACCGGAAGCTGCTTGAGCATCGCCCGCTCGACCGCCTCACGCGCCTCGTCGAACTCGCCCTCGCCGGGGTCACAGGTCTCGAACATCACCGGGACCGAGTAGCCCAGGCGCATCGCCGCGGCGCGGGCGGTGGAGAGCACCACCTCGTCGTACCGCTGATCCGCCCGCAGCCAGCTCGCATGGAGGTCGGCCAGCACCTGCTCGGCGTGCGCGACCTCGGGCTCCAGGGCGGCCAGCTCGCGCACCGCTTCCCGGTGCCGCTCGACGAACCGCGCTCGCGCCATCTCGGAGAGCTCACCGCGCTGCAGCGTCAGGACCCGCCCGGCGAACCCGACGACCCGCTTGATCCCCGGGCGCACCGCCGCGCACGCCGCCGCGAACTCCTCCGCCGTGGCGTAGTCGTCGGGGTGCAGCCTCCCGTCGAGGACGACCTGCACCGACGGCGTCTCCCGGTGCACGAAGGCGGCCCGCCGCAGCACGTCGGCGTGCCAGCGCTCGGCCGACCGGATCGTGCGGTGCCGCAGCTCCTCGACGTCCGACCCGTCCGACAGTTGCAGCGCGCTGTCGAGGTGCACCCTGCTGATCCAGATCGGCGTCGACCTCGCCAGCGCCGGTTCCGCGCCGCGCACCGCCGTGGCCCCTGCGCGCAGCTGGCCGAGGGCCCAGAGGTCGTCGTCGATCTCGTCCTGGTCGACCGGGCTGGGGAGCCCGACCCACGAGTCGACCTGGCCACGCCCGAGACACCCCCCGAAGCCCACGCACGGCAGGTCCTCCCCGGCGGGGCACCGGGGGTCCTCCGGGCCGGAGGGCCCGGAGAATCCGAGGGAGCGGATGCCGCAGAGCACCGGGCAGCCGTACGCCAGGGCCCGGCGCCCCTGCTGGGTCAGGTGCGCCCGCGCCTGGGGGCCGGACCCGGCCCGCCGGACCAGCTTGTGTCCCACGGACCGTTCCAACGAGTCGACGTAGCGACTCACCGTCGACGGCGCCACGTGCAGGGTGCTGGCAGCACGCGCCATCGACCCTTCACGGGCCACGGCGGCCAACGCTTCGAGCTCTCGCTTCATCTCGCACGCCCGCCTTTCCTGACGCTCGGACCCGGGTGGACTCGTTCGAGTATCAGTCCCCGTCCGCGCCACTCAGGCCGCCGTGCAGAAATCGCAATCCACTTGTTAGCCCGGGCGACACCGTCCCTGCCCGACCTGCGCACGACTGTCCGCTGCGTCCGAAACGTCGCTGGAGAGCTGCCGCGCAGGCAGGGTCAGCGGCCGAACACCCCCGCGAGGAACTCCCCCAGCTCGCGGGTCGCCGTCAGCGGCAGGACGTGAGCCACGTACTGGTCGGGCCGCACGACGACGACCACGCCGTCGCGCGACAGGCCGCGCTCCGCGAAGATGTCGGTGCCGGTCCACACCGTCGGTCCGGCCGCGTAGACCTTCTCCCAGTCGGTCAGCCCGAGCGGTCCCGTCTGCGGACGGAACACGTCCGGCACGGCCGACAGGTCGACGTCCTGGAAGCCCTGCTGGTAGATCACCTTGACGTCGAACACGGCGTCGACGTCCGCCCCGGGGGGCGTGTACCGGCCCACGGGCGAGTCGTCCGAGGCGAGCCACCGGGCCCAGGTCTCGAGCGCGGACCCCGCACCCGGTGCGGCGGCGTCTGCGAACGCGTAGACCCGCCACCGCCCGTCCGCCCTGGCGTGGTGCCCCAGGTGGACCGCGTTGCCGTCGCAGACGCGCGTCACCTCGGCGGACTTGAACCGCTTGCCGACGGGGAAGCCCTCGGCGAGCTCCTGTCGGGCGTCTCCCGCCACGATCGACGACGGCCCGTACTGCGTCATGAAGCCCGACGGGAACTCCGAGGTCGCCAGGTAGTAGTCGGCCAGCTCCTGCGGGTCCGAGATCTCCTCGGGCTTGCGCGCCATGAGGCTCGACCACTCGCGGTCGAAGTCGATGAGCTGCTGCGCCACGGGCTGGCGCTCGGCCGAGTAGGTGGCCAGGAGCGACTCCGGGGCCAGGCCGGTGAGCACGGACCCGAGCTTCCAGCCGAGGTTGAAGCCGTCCTGCATCGAGACGTTCATCCCCTGCCCGGCCTTGGCGCTGTGGGTGTGGCAGGCGTCGCCGGTGAGGAAGACGCGCGCGGTGCGGTGCTCCTCGCCGTCGGGCACGTCGTCGAACTTGTCGGTCACGCGGTGGCCCACCTCGTACACGCTGTGCCAGGCCACCTCCTTCACGTCGAGCTGGTAGGGCGTGAGGATCTCGTTGGCCCGGCGGACGATCTCCTCGATCGGTGTCCTGCGGACCCGGTGGTGGTCGTCCGCTGCCACCTCGCCGAGGTCCACGTACACGCGGCACAGGTACCCCCCCTCGCGCGGGATGAGCAGGATGTTGCCGGCCTCGGAGTTGATGGCGCACTTGGTGCGCCAGTCCGGGAAGTCGGTGTTGACCAGCACGTCCATCACGCCCCAGGCGTGCGCCGCGAACTCACCGACGTGCTTGCGGCCGATCGCCTCCCGCACGCCGCTGCGGGCGCCGTCGCACCCGGCCACGTACTTCGCGCGCACCGTGCGCTCCTCGCCGGCGCGCTCGCCCGCGACGTGGCGGACACGCACCTCGACCGGGTGCTCGCCGGCGTCGTCGCCGTCGTGCACGGTGAGACCGAGGAACTCGACGCCGTAGTCGGGCACGATCCGGCCCGGTCCGTGCGCGGCGGCCTCCGCGAAGTAGTCGAGCACGCGCGCCTGGTTGACGATCAGGTGCGGGAACTCGCTGATCTTGAGGCCGTAGTCCTCGGTCCGTGTGGTGCGGACGATGTGCTGGGGGTTCTCCGGGTCCGGCCCCCAGAAGTTCATCCAGCCGATGTTGTACGCCTCGGCGACGATGCGCTCCGCGAACCCGAACGCCTGGAACGTCTCGACGCTGCGCGGCTGGATGCCGTCGGCCTGTCCCAGCTCGAGCCTGCCCTCGCGCTTCTCGATGATCCGCGTGGTGACGTCCGGGTACTGCGACAGCTGCGCCGCCAGCAGCATGCCCGCGGGGCCCGACCCGACGACGAGGACGTCGACCTCGTCGGGCAGCTCGACGGGGCGGTCCACCCCGGTGCCGGCGGGCGGCAGCACCCGCGGGTCCCCGGAGACATAGCCGTGGTGGTGGAACTGCACGAGCACTCCTCATCGTCGTCGATGCCCCGACCTCCGCGTCGGGCGTTGCACGGTCGACCATCGCGTTCTATATTCGAACGCGACGTTCTACTATTGAATGCAGCCTAGCTCACGGAGGATCGACGATGGCCGACGCCGGCGCACCCCCGTCCCAGACGCTCAGCCGCGGCATCCGCATCCTGGAGACGCTCGCCGACGCCCGCGAGCCGCTGACCATCGACGACGTCGCCGCGCGCCTCGACGTCCACCGCTCGATCGCCTACCGCCTGCTGCGCACCCTGGAGCACCACGGCCTCGTGGTGCGCGACGCGAACGGGCACGTCGCCCTCGGTGCACGCATGGCCGCGCTGGCCGCCGGCGTCGCCCACGACCTGCAGGCCGAGGCCCTCCCCGAGCTCACCGCCGTCGCGAACGACCTGGGGATGACCTGCTTCCTCGCCGTGCTCGACCACGACGAGTGCGTGACGCTCGTCAGCGTCGAGCCGCGGCACGCCGTGGCGCCCGTGGCGCAACGCCCCGGCGCACGGCACCCCATCACCCGGGGTGCCCCCGGCAAGGCGATCCTGTCCCAGCTGCCCCCGGCGCGGTGGCCCGCATCCGCGCCCGAGGTGGCAGAGGCCGTGGCCGAGGTGGCGGCCCGCGGATATGCGACCAGCCACGACGAGGTCATCCCGAGCCTGCGGTCGGTGGCCGTGCCGCTCGCGGTCCAAGGACGAGGCCCTGCGGCACTCGCCGTCGTGCACGTCTCTCACGACGTGAGCGCAGAGCGGGTGGCCGCCCGCCTCCAGCGGTCGGCGGAGGCGGTGCGGAGCGCCCTGGGCGAGTGAGGCGCGTGCGCGCCCAGGCACACCTGCTTGATTGAGAAACCCGCCTGATCGATATCTCTGAGCCACCTCTTTTCCGCTAGATTCGCTCTCGGCTCGTCAATTTGAAACATCGACAACCGGACTTTGCCGATCACGGCCGCGCGGTGTTAGCGTCCAATCTATGACCCATTATTCTCGGAATGATCCGAGACCATCATCTCGGGCGCGACCCCACAAGCTCTTGACTGCGAGTGCTGCCCTGATAGCAGTGACGGCGAGCCTCCTGACGCCAACGGCCGCGATGGCCTCCAGGGGCACGAATGAACCCCCAGATGCGGCCGTTGCCCCTGCACCCGCGCCGCCCACCGACGCTTCGCTCGGCGGCCTGACAGTGGATGGCGAGGAACTCCTCTGGATGGAGGACGGCGCCGCGAGCGGCAAGTTGCGTTCGGCGCGATGCACGCCAGGCAAGGCCATCGTCCTCACGAACAAGCCCAACAAGATGGACGTCGCCTATGCCACGGCAGTGTCGAACCGCGGAAGCAGCGCGATTCGCTTCAAGTGGTCGACCAAGAAGACCAAGACGACCAGGTGGTCGGTGTCCGGTTCCGTGACCGCCGAAGCCAAGGCCGCCATCTTCGCGAAGGTGAGCGCGACCGTCAACGGCGGGATCGAGAAGTCCAACACGACGGAGTACGGGGCCGAGGTCTCGGGCAAGGTTCCCGCCCACACCCGAAAGTACGGCGACTACGGCAACTGGAAGGAAGTGGTGCGCTATAAGACCGCTCACCGTTATTCGAACTGCACATACTCGACCTGGAAATACGGCTCCTTCTCTGCCCCTTACCGTGAGAACTGGAAGATCTGGGACAAGAGGATCTAGCGCCGACAGGTCTTCGTCGAAGCAAGCTGTGGAGAGAGGCGCGGGATGAGATTATCGCGGATATCGGGCGCCGCTCTGCCTGTCACGCTCGCGGCATTCCTGGCTGGCTGCACAGGCCCACCATCGACCGCGGCCGTCGAGACGGAGCCGCTGGGCACGGCGCGTCCTCCCAAGGAAGAGCCTTCGGCCGCTACAACTCCTGCGCCTGGCGCAAACGACGGCTGGTATCCAGCAGGATCAGCACTCCTGATGAAGCCCGCCACCAACCGAACTGGCTCCGCACGGTTCACCGTCATGGTCGCGGATCGGTTCTACACCCGCTACTTCGTCTGCCACGGCGACGGCGAGATCCGCGTCTGGGACAAGGGCCAGGACGAGGCAACCGGCGAACCAGAGGTGTGGCCCTGCAACGGGGTCCCCGTTGAGTCGGTCGTCCATTTTGATGCGCCCGGGAAGCGTGTCATCTCCGTGAAGACCACGAAGCAGACGGCCTCAGACTGGAGTCTCGTGGCCGTCGCGGGCCTCCCGGACGGGCTGACACTGACGGAGGACTAGCCAGCGCGATCAGGGATCGCGCCGGCCGTGACAGGTCGGCGCGACCCCTGGCCGGACATCAGACGTGCGAGACCCCGTAGATCGGGCTCGCGGCCTGCTCCTCCTCGTGCTCCGGGCCGAGCGGGATGCCGGTGCGGTCGCGCAGCAGCAGCGTGGCGGCGAACGCCACCACCATGACGCCCGCGACGTAGAACGCGACGGACGTCGCGGTGCCGGTGCGCTGCACCAGCCAGGCCGCGATGGTCGGTGCGAACGCGCCGCCCAGGATGGCGCCGATGGCGTAGGTGATCGACACGCCCGAGTAGCGGATCGACGCCGGGAAGAGCTCGGCGAAGTACGCGGCCTGCTGCCCGTACGTGAAGCCGTTGCCTATGGCGAACAGGGCCACGCCGAGGAAGAGCAGCCACGGGTTGCCGGTGTTCACCAGCGGGAACAGCAGGAACACGGTGGCGAGGAACGCGACCCAGCCGATGATGTAGGTGTTCCGCCGCCCGATGCGGTCGGAGAGGGCGCCCGCCGCGAACGTGCAGGCCAGCCAGACGACGGACGCGCAGGCGACCGCGAGCAGCACGGGCGTGCGGTCCATGCCGACCAGCCCACCGTCGGCGACCGGCGTGGTCGCGTAGTTCTGGAGGTAGCCGCCGGTCGTCATGTAGCCGGCGGCGTTGTTGCCCGCGAAGGTGAGCGCGGCGAGCAGCACGAGCAGCCAGTGCTTGCGGAACAGGGTGAGGATCGGCGTCTTCGCCGCGGCCTTCTTCTCGGCGATCTCCAGGAAGACGGGGCTCTCCTCGACCGAGCGCCGCACGAGGATCCCGACCCCGATGAGCACGATGCTCAGCAGGAACGGGACGCGCCAGCCCCACTGGACGAAGGCGTCGCCCGGGGAGACGACGCCGGTCATGAGGGCGAGCACGCCGGAGGCCAGCAGCAGGCCGATGGGGACGCCGATCTGCGGGAAGGCGCCCATGCGGCCGCGACGCCCGTCGGGCGCGTGCTCGACGGCCATGAGGACGGCGCCGCCCCACTCGCCGCCGGTCGACAGGCCCTGCACGATGCGCAGCAGGACGAGGAGCGCGGGCGCGGCGATGCCGATCGACTCGTAGGTGGGCAGCAGGCCGATGAGCGTGGTGGCGCCGCCCATGAGGACGAGCGTGACGACGAGCATGGCCTTGCGGCCGATCCGGTCGCCGAAGTGCCCGGCGAGGAAGGCGCCGAGCGGACGGAACAGGAAGCTGATCCCGACGGTGGCGAACGACAGCAGGGTGGCTGCACCGGGGCCGGCGGGCTCGAAGAACAACGTGCCGAACACGAGCCCGGCGGCGCTGGCGTAGAGGAAGAAGTCGTACCACTCGATGGTGGTGCCGATGACGGTCGCGAAGGCGACGCGACGAAGCTCGCGACGGTCGGTGTCGCTGGGGGCGGCTGCGGTGCCGATGGTCATGTCCGGGAGACCTCTCTGTCCTCGGGGTGGTGCCGTTCGAGGAATCGTATATCATGTGGGATACGACATCGCCGTTCCTTCGACAGTGGGGTGCCCGTGGTCACCGACGACCTCCCCGGCAAGATCATCGCCGTCCACCTGAACTACCCGTCCCGCGCTGCTCAGCGGGGCCGGACGCCCGGCCAGCCGTCCTACTTCCTCAAGCCCGCCTCGTCGCTCGCCGGCACCGGCGGCACGATCGAGCGGCCGCTCGGCACCGAGCTGCTCGCGTTCGAGGGCGAGGTCGCGATCCGCATCGGCACCGCAGCGCGGTGGGTCTCCCCCGCCGACGGCTGGTCGCACGTCGACGCCGTGACGGCCGCGGACGACTTCGGCCTCTACGACCTGCGCGCCGCGGACAAGGGCTCCAACCTGCGCAACAAGGGCGGTGACGGGTTCACGCCGCTCGGCCCGGAGTGGATCCCCGCGGCCGACGTCGACCCCGCAGGCCTGCGCGTGCGCACCTGGGTGGACGGCGCGCTGGTGCAGGACGACTCCACCGGCACCCTCCTCTTCGACCTCGGCCGCCTCGTCGCCGACCTCTCCCAGCACCTCACCCTCGAGCCCGGCGACGTGATCCTCACGGGCACCCCGGCGGGCTCCTCGGTCGTCGAGCCGGGGCAGGTCGTCGAGGTCGAGGTCGACGCCCCCGACGCACCCGGCGCCCCGAGCAGCGGCCGCCTCGTCACCACGGTCACCGCCGGCACCCGCGCCTTCGGCGACTTCGGGTCGAAGCCGTCCGTGGACGAGAAGCAGCGCGCCGAGGCATGGGGCACCCCCGCGCCCGCGCCCGAGCCCACGTTCGCCCTCACCGACGCGCACCGCGAGCGCTTCGCCGCCGTCGCCGTCGCCACGCTGTCGGCGGCGCTGCGCAAGCGCGGCTACACCGACGTCTTCGTCGAGGGCGTGCACGGCAACCACCCGGGCGACCGCTTCGTCGGCACCGCCCGCACCCTGCGGCTGATCCCGTTCCGGCCGGACCTGTTCGCGTCCCACGGCAGCGGCTTCAACGCGCAGAAGCGCGCGTTCGACGGCGTCGGACCGGGCGAGGTGATCGTCGTCGAGGCGCGCGGCGAGCGCGGCACCGGGACCGTCGGCGACGTGCTCGCCCTGCGCGCCCACGTTCGCGGCGCGGCCGCGATCGTCACCGACGGCGGTGTGCGCGACGCGGACGCCGTCGCCGAGATCGGCATCCCCGTGTTCTCGCAGGGCCCCCACCCGTCCGTGCTGGGGCGCCGGCACGTGCCGTGGGAGACCGACGTGACCGTCACGTGCGGCGGCGCCGCGGTGCAGCCGGGCGACGTCGTCGTGGGCGACGGCGACGGCGTCCTCGTCATCCCGCCCGCGCTCGTCGAGGAGGTGCTCGCCGAGGCCGAGGCCCAGGAGGCCGCCGACGCCTGGGTGGCGCGGCAGGTCGCCGCCGGCGCGGCCGTCGACGGGCTGTTCCCCATGAACGCGCAGTGGCGCGCGCGGTACGAGCGCGAGACCGCCGGGGGTGCCGGATGAGCGTCGCCGCCGGGCCCGCCGCCTCCGTGAGCAAGTCGCAACGCGCGTACGCGTTCCTGCGCGAGCGGATCGAGGACGGCCGCTACGTGCCCGGCTACCGGCTGGTCCTGGCGCAGCTCGCGGGAGAGCTCGACATGTCCGTGGTGCCGGTGCGTGAGGCGATCCGTCGCCTGGAGGCCGAGGGCCTGGTGACGTTCGAGCGCAACGTCGGCGCCCAGGTCGCCCTCCTCCACGAGACCGAGTACCAGCACACGATGGAGACGCTGGCGCTCGTGGAGGGGTTCGCCACCGCCCTGTCCGCCCCGCACCTGAGCGCCGCGCAGCTCGCCGCCGCCCGCGAGGTCAACGACCGGATGCACCGCTGCCTCGCCGACTTCGACCCCCACCGCTTCACGGAGCTCAACCTCGAGTTCCACGCGGTGCTGTTCGAGCCGTGCCCCAACCCGCACGTGCTCGACCTGGTGCACCGGGGCTGGCGCCGCATGACCGTGCTGCGCGACTCGTCGTTCTCGTTCGTGCCCGGCCGGGCGCGCGAGTCCGTCGCCGAGCACGACCAGATCCTCGACCTGGTCGCCGCGCTGCAGGCCGGGCGCACCTCCGCGACCGACGTGGAGCTCGCGGCCCGCCGGCACCGCACCGCCACCCTCGACGCCGTGCTCGCCTACCAGGCGACCCACCGACCGCCCCTTTCGGAGAAGTGATGACCGAGCAGACCACGCAGCAGACCACGCAGCAGACCATGCCGCAGCCGCACCGCCCCGCCGACCTGCCCACCGCGATCCAGCACTACATCGACGGCCGGTTCGTCGACTCCGTCGACGGCGCGACGTTCGACGTGCTGGACCCGGTGAGCAACGAGACGTACCTGCAGGCCGCCGCGGGCAAGCAGGCCGACGTCGACGCCGCCGTCGCCGCCGCCCGCCGCGCGTTCGTCGACGGGCCGTGGCCGAGGATGCTGCCGCGCGAGCGCTCGCGCGTCCTGCACCGGATCGCCGACCTCGTCGAGTCGCGGGACGCGCGCCTCGCCGAGCTGGAGTCGTTCGACTCGGGCCTGCCGATCACGCAGGCCCTGGGCCAGGCCCGCCGCGCGGCGGAGAACTTCCGCTTCTTCGCGGACCTCGTCGTGGCGCAGGCCGACGACACCTACAAGGTGCCCGGGCGCCAGATCAACTACGTCAATCGCAAGCCCATCGGCGTCGCCGGCCTGATCACGCCGTGGAACACGCCGTTCATGCTCGAGTCCTGGAAGCTGGCGCCTGCGCTCGCCACCGGCAACACCGTGGTGCTCAAGCCCGCCGAGTTCACGCCGCTCTCGGCGTCGCTGTGGGCCGGGATCTTCGAGGAGGCCGGGCTGCCGCAGGGCGTGTTCAACCTGGTCAACGGGCTGGGCGAGGAGGCCGGCGACGCGCTGGTCAAGCACCCCGACGTCCCGCTCATCTCCTTCACCGGCGAGAGCAGCACCGGGCAGCTCATCTTCGGCAACGCCGCGCCGTACCTCAAGGGCCTGTCGATGGAGCTCGGCGGCAAGTCTCCCGCGATCGTGTTCGCCGACGCCGACCTCGACGCCGCCGTCGACGCGACGATCTTCGGCGTCTTCTCGCTGAACGGCGAACGGTGCACCGCCGGGTCGCGCATCCTCGTCGAGCGGTCCGTGTACGACGAGTTCGTCGAGCGCTACGCGGCGCAGGCGAAGCGGGTGCGCGTCGGCTACCCGCACGAGAGGACGACCGAGGTCGGCGCCCTCGTGCACCCGGAGCACTTCGACAAGGTCATGAGCTACGTCGAGATCGGCAAGACCGAGGCCCGGCTCGTCGCCGGCGGCGGACGTCCCGAGGGCTTCGAGACGGGCAACTTCGTGGCCCCCACGGTGTTCGCCGACGTCAAGCCCGACGCCCGGATCTTCCAGGAGGAGATCTTCGGCCCCGTCGTCGCCATCACCCCCTTCGACACCGAGGCCGAGGCGCTCGAGCTGGCCAACGGCGTGAAGTACGGCCTGGCCGCCTACGTCTGGACCAACGACCTCAAGCGCGCCCACAACTTCTCCCAGGCCGTGGAGGCCGGGATGGTGTGGCTGAACTCGAACAACGTGCGCGACCTGCGCACCCCGTTCGGCGGCGTCAAGGCCTCCGGCCTCGGCCACGAGGGCGGCTACCGCTCCATCGACTTCTACACCGACCAGCAGGCCGTGCACATCACGCTCGGCAAGGTCCACAACCCGACCTTCGGCAAGAACTGACCTCCCCGGCACGCAGGCAAGGACGCCAGACATGACCCACCTCAAGGACCGCACCCTCACCTCCTCCGGCTTCTACGTGAGCCAGGAGGCCCCGATCAGCTGCGCCAACCCGACGCCGACGCCGTCCTCCCCGCCGCCGGACATCTTGCGGTGCGCGTACATGGAGCTCGTCGTCACCGACCTCGCGGCCTCTCGCGAGTTCTACGTGGACGTCCTCGGCCTGTACGTCACGGAGGAGGACGGCGAGAGCGTCTACCTGCGCTCCACCGAGGAGTTCATCCACCACAACCTCGTGCTGCGCCAGGGCGAGGTGGCCGCGGTGGCCGCGTTCTCCTACCGCGTGCGCACCCCGGAGGACCTGGAGAAGGCGGTCGCCTTCTACACCGAGCTCGGCTGCGAGGTGCGCCGCGCCGCCGAGGGCTTCACCAAGGGCATCGGCGCGTCGGTGCGCGTCATCGACCCCCTCGGCTTCCCGTACGAGTTCTTCTTCCAGTCCGAGCACGTCGAGCGGCTGTCGTGGCGCTACGACCTGCACACGCCCGGCGAGCTGGTCCGCCTGGACCACTTCAACCAGGTGACCCCGGACGTGCCGCGGGCCGTGAAGTTCATGCAGGACCTCGGCTTCCGTGTCACCGAGGACATCCAGGACGACGAGGGCACCGTCTACGCGGCGTGGATGCGGCGCAAGCCCACCGTGCACGACACGGCCATGACCGGGGGCGACGGCCCGCGCATGCACCACGTGGCCTTCGCCACGCACGAGAAGCACAACATCCTCGCCATCTGCGACAAGCTCGGCGCGCTGCGCCGCTCGGACGCCATCGAGCGTGGCCCCGGCCGCCACGGCGTCTCGAACGCGTTCTACCTCTACCTGCGCGACCCGGACGGGCACCGCGTCGAGATCTACACGCAGGACTACTACACGGGCGACCCCGACAACCCCGTCGTCACCTGGGACGTGCACGACAACCAGCGCCGCGACTGGTGGGGCAACCCCGTCGTGCCGAGCTGGTACACCGAGGCGTCCCTCGTGCTGGACCTCGACGGCAACCCGCAGCCCGTCGTCGCGCGCACCGACGACTCCGAGATGGAGGTGACCGTCGGCGCGGACGGCTTCTCCTACACCCGCAAGGGCGACACGGAGCAGGGCTTCAAGCTGGGGGCCACGCTGTGACGGCCGACCCCGACGGCGGGCGCACCCTGGACGACGACGCCGTCGTCGCCATCGCGGACGAGCTCGCCGAGGCCGACCGCACCCGCACGCCCGTGCCGCTGCTCACCGCGCGGCACGAGGGGATGACGGTGGCCGACGCGTACGCCGTGCAGCGCACCTGGCGCGAGCGTGGCGAGGCGCGCGGGCGCCGCGTCGTCGGGCACAAGATCGGCCTGACGTCGAAGGCCATGCAGGCCGCGACCGGCATCACCGAGCCCGACTACGGCGTCATCTTCGACGACATGGTGCTCGAGTCCGGGAGCGTCGTGGAGCACGCCGCGTACTCGAACGTGCGCGTCGAGGTGGAGCTCGCCTTCGTGCTCGCCGAGCCCCTGGTCGGCCCCGGCGTCACCGTCACCGACGTGCTGCGTGCGACCGACCGTGTCGTGCCCGCGCTGGAGATCCTCGACGCCCGCGTCGAGATGCCGGGCCGGACGATCGTGGACACCATCAGCGACAACGCCGCCATGGGCGCCATGGTCGTGGGAGGCCGCCCCGTCCGGGTGGACGACGTCGACCTGCGGTGGGTGTCCGCGCTGCTGTACCGGAACGAGACGATCGAGGAGACCGGGGTGGCGGCCGGCGTGCTCGGCCACCCCGCCGCGGGCGTCGCCTGGCTCGCGAACAAGCTGGCCGCGCACGGCGACTCGCTCGCCGCCGGCGAGACCGTCCTGGCCGGGTCGTTCACCCGCCCCACGTGGGTGCACCCCGGCGACACCGTGCACGCCGACTACCACGCCGGCACTGGGAGCCTGGGAGCCGTGACATGCCGCTTCGTCTGACCACCGACCGCTCGCTGGCCGCCCTCCTCGCCGAGGCCGACGGCCGCCCCCTGGTGGGCGCCTGGTCCAGCCTGGGCAGCCCGCTCGCCGCCGAGATCCTCGCCGGCAGCGGCCTCGACGTCGTCCTGGTGGACGGCGAGCACGGGCCCAACGACCTCACCACCGTCCTCGCGCAGCTCCAGGCCACCGCCGCGTACCCCGTGGCGACGCTCGTGCGCGTGCCCTGGGGCGACGCGGTGACGCTCAAGCGCGTGCTCGACCTCGGTGCCACCAACGTGCTGGTGCCGATGGTGGACTCCGCCCGCCAGGCCCAGGAGGCCGTGCGCGCCGTGCGCTACCCGCCCGCCGGGGTGCGCGGCGTCGGCAGCGCGCTCGCCCGCTCCTCCCGCTGGAACCGGGTTTCCGGTTACCTCGACGAGGCGGACGACGGCATCACGCTGGTGGTGCAGCTCGAGACGCGGGCCGCGATCGAGGACGCCGAGGCCATCGCGGGGACGGACGGCGTCGACGCCGTCCTCGTCGGGCCCGCCGACCTGGCCGCCTCCCTCGGCCACCTCGGGCAGCAGGACCACCCGGAGGTGGTGGACGCCGTGCTCGCGGCGCTGGACGCGGGCCGCCGCACCGGCACCCCCGTCGGTGTCAACGCGTTCGACCCCGCCATGGCCGACCGCTACCTCGACGCCGGCGCGGCCTACGTCGTCGTCGGCGCCGACGTCACCCTGATCGCCCGCGGCGCGGAGCAGCTCGCAGCCCGCGTCGCCGCTCGCACGAAGGACGGTGGACCCCGATGACGACGACAGCCCCGACCACCACGGCCGACGTCCGCCGGCGCGCGGCCGAGCTCCTGGCCACCACGCCCACCGGGCTGCTGATCGGCGGCACGTGGCGCGACGCGTCCGACGGCGGCACGTTCGCCGTCGAGAACCCCGCCACCGAGGAGACGCTGACGCACGTCGCGTCCGCGTCCGGCGACGACGCCCGGGCCGCGCTGGACGCCGCCGCAGCGGCCCAGGCGTCGTGGGGCGCGACCCCCGCCCGCGAGCGCGCCGAGATCCTGCGCCGGGGGTTCGCCCTCGTGCAGGAGCGGCGCGAGGACCTGGCGCTGCTCATGACGCTCGAGATGGGCAAGCCGCTGGCCGAGGCGCGCGGCGAGGTCACCTACGGCGGCGAGTTCCTGCGCTGGTTCGCCGAGCAGGCCACCCACGACGACAGCCGCTACACGCACTCCCCCGAGGGGTCGCTGCGGCTGCTGGTGCAGCGTCGCCCGGTGGGCCCGTGCCTGCTCATCACGCCGTGGAACTTCCCGCTGGCGATGGCCACCCGCAAGGTGGCGCCGGCCGTCGCCGCCGGCTGCACGATGGTGCTCAAGCCGGCCCGCCTCACCCCGCTGACGTCGTTGCTCTTCGCGGAGCTGATGGTCGAGGCGGGGCTGCCCGCCGGTGTGCTCAACGTGGTGCCGTCGGCCTCCGCGTCGGCGGTCAGCGAGCCGCTGCTGGCGGACGCGCGGCTGCGGAAGGTGTCGTTCACCGGCTCGACGCCGGTGGGGCAGTCGCTGCTGCGGTCGGCCGCCGGGAACGTGCTCCGCACCTCGATGGAGCTGGGCGGCAACGCCCCGCTGATCGTCTTCGAGGACGCCGACCTGGACGCCGCCGTCGACGGCGCGATGGCCGCCAAGCTGCGCAACGGCGGCGAGGCGTGCACGGCGGCGAACCGCTTCTACGTGCACGAGTCCGTGGCCGACGAGTTCGTCTCCCGTCTCGCCGAGCGGTTCCGCGCCGTCGTCTCCGGCGACGGCCTCGAGGACGGGACGACGCTCGGCCCGCTCGTCGAGGCCAAGGCCGTGGACTCCGTCGCCGCGCTCGTGGACGACGCCGTCGCCCGCGGGGCGCAGGTCGTCGTCGGCGGCGCCCGCCCCGACGGCCCGGGCCACTTCTACCCCGCGACCCTGCTGCGCGACGTCCCCGCCGACGCCCGCTGCATGACGGAGGAGATCTTCGGCCCCGTCGCCCCCGTGGCGACGTTTCGCACCGAGGACGAGGCCGCGGAGCTCGCCAACTCCACGGAGTACGGGCTGGCGTCGTACGTGTTCACCGGCGACGTGCGTCGTGGGCTCGCGTTCGCCGAGCGCCTCGAGTTCGGCCTGCTGGGCCTCAACGCCGGCGTCATCTCCAACGCGGCCGCGCCGTTCGGCGGGATGAAGCAGTCCGGCACCGGCCGCGAGGGCGGCTTCGAGGGCATCGCCGAGTACCAGGAGACGCAGTACGTGGGCATGCCCCTGTGACCGCGAGGTAGTCCAAAGACCCGCGAGGTAGTTCGACGAAGGCCGAGGTAGTTCGAGAGTCCGCGAGGTAGTTGACTACCTCGCCAGAGCTCGAACTACCTCGGCCTTCTCCTCACTACCTCGCGGGGTCAGCCCCAGACGAGGCCGCGGGCCGGATCCTCCAGCACCTTCGCGACGTCGGCCAGGTAGCGGGCGGCGAGCTCGCCGTCGACGAGCCGGTGGTCGACGGACAGGGCGAGCTGGGTGACCCAGCGCGCCTTGATCTTGCCCTTGTGGACCCAGGGCTGCTTCCGGATCGCGCCGAACGCGAGGATGCCCGCCTCCCCCGGGTTGAGGATCGGGGTACCGGTGTCGGTGCCGAAGATGCCGACGTTGGTGATGGTGATCGAGCCGTCCGCCATGTCCGCCGGCTGCGTGCGACCCGCGCGCGCCGTGGACGTGAGGGTCGCGATCGCCTTCGCCAGGCCGAGCAGGTCGAGCGTGTGCGCGTCCTTGATGTTCGGCACGACGAGCCCGCGCGGCGTGGCGGCCGCGATCCCCAGGTTCACGTAGTGCTTGTAGACGATCTCCTGCGCGACGTCGTCCCAGCTCGCGTTGATCTGCGGGTGCCGGTTCACGGCGAGCAGCACGGCCTTCGCCGCGATGAGCAGCGGGGTGACGCGCACGTCCGCGAAGTCGCGGTCCTCCTTGAGACGGGCGACCAGCTTCATCGTCTTGGTGACGTCGATCGTCTGGAAGACGGTCACGTGCGGGGCTGTGAACGCGCTGGCCACCATCGCCTCGGCCGTCCGCTTGCGCACCGACTTCACCGGAACGCGGGTCTGGCGGCCGTCCGTGCTGACCGTGCCGGAGGCGAGCCAGGGCTGGTCGTCGTCGGGGTACGTGGCGAGCGGCTTCGGCGCGGCGCCCTCGGCGTGCGCGACGACGTCCTCCCGCGTGACGATCCCGCCCGGGCCCGTGGGGTGCACGGACGCGAGGTCGACCCCGAGGTCCTTGGCGAGCTTGCGCACCGGCGGCTTGGCCAGCACGCGGGCGCTCTGCGCCCCGGCGACGGACGACGCCGGGACGCTCGCCATCGGCTTCTCGATCGCGGGCCCGGCAGCGGCGGGAGCAGGAGCCGGACGCGGAGCAGGCGCGGGCGCGGGCGCCGGAGCAGGCGCGGGCGCCGGGGCAGGAGCCGGAGCGGGAGCAGCGGGAGCCGCGGGAGCCGCGGTCGCGGCACCAGGCTCCGGGGCGGCGCCGCGGCGGCGGCGACGTCGTCCCGCACCGGCGCCCGTGCCGTACCCGACGAGCACGGAGCCCGAGCCCTCGCCCGCGGCGTCTTCTGAAGGCTCGTCGGAGGAGGCCTCCCCGGAGCCGTCGTCGGTGCGTCCGCCGGAGGAGCCGGGCGCCTCGGCGCCGGTGGTGATCTCGATGATCGCCGTGCCGACGTCGACGGTGGTGCCCTCCTCGGCCAGGAGCGCCGTGACGGTGCCGGCCCACGGCGACGGCAGCTCGACGAGCGACTTCGCGCTCTCGATCTCCACGATCACCTGGTTGACGGCGACGGTGTCGCCGACGGCGACGCGCCACTCCACGATCTCGGCCTCGGTGAGGCCCTCGCCCACGTCGGGCAGCGGGAACCGCTGGGTCGTCATCGTTCTCCTTCGGTCCGCTCTCAGTGGGCCAGGACGCGGTCGACGGCGTCCACCACGCGATCGACGCTCGGCAGGTACTCGTGCTCGAGCTTGGCGACCGGGTACGGCGCGTGGAAGCCGCCGACCCGCAGGACGGGGGCCTCCAGCACGTAGAAGCACTCCTCGCTGACGCGGGCCGCCACCTCGGCGCCCGAGCCGAGGAACGTCGGCGCCTCGTGCACGACGACGCAGCGCCCGGTGCGACGCACGGACTCGGTGACGGCCGTGACGTCGAGCGGCGAGATCGAGCGCAGGTCGACGACCTCGGCGCTGGTGCCCTCGACGGCCAGCGCGTCGGCGGCCTTGAGGGCCGTCGCCACCGTGGGCCCGTACGCGACGAGCGTGACGTCCGTGCCCTGCCGCGCGACGCGCGCCCGGTTGAGCACGTCCGCGGCGCCGGCCGCCTGGACCGACGGGTAGGCGCTCTTGGTGACCTCGCCCTTGGACCAGTAGCGGCCCTTGGGCTCGAAGAACAGCACCGGGTCCGGCGAGGCGACGGCCGCGCGGATCATGTCGTACGCGTCCTGCGGGGTGGACGGCGAGACGACGCGCAGCCCCGGGGTGTGCGCGAAGAGCGCCTCCGGGCTCTCCGAGTGGTGCTCCACCGCGCCGATGCCGCCGCCGTAGGGGATGCGGATGACGACGGGCACCTGCAGCTTGCCGCGCGAGCGGTAGTGCATCTTGGCGAGCTGCGTCGTGATCTGGTCGTAGGCGGGAAAGACGAAGCCGTCGAACTGGATCTCGCACACGGGCCGGTAGCCGCGCAGCGCCATGCCGATCGCGGTGCCGACGATGCCGGACTCCGCGAGGGGCGTGTCGACGACGCGGTCCTCGCCGAAGTCCTTCTGCAGACCGTCGGTGACGCGGAAGACGCCGCCGTTGCGGCCGACGTCCTCGCCCATGACGAGGACCTTCGGGTCGGACTCGAGCGCGGAGCGCAGGCCCTCCGTGATGGCGCGGGCGAAGGTGAGGGTCTCGCTCATCGGGTCGCCTCGCTCGTCTCGTTCTCGTACTGCTCGAACCACTCCCGCTCGGTCGTCACCTGGGCGTGCTCGGTGGCGTACACGTGCTCGAACATCGTCGAGGTCGGAGGTGCGCCGAGCTCCCGGACCTCGGTGCGCAGCCGCTCGCCCAGGGCGTCGGCCTCCCGGTCGAGGTCGGCGGCCCAGGCGTCGTCCCAGGCGTCCTCGGCGCGCAGCAGCGTGGCGAGCCGCTCGATCGGGTCGCGGCGGGCCCAGTAGTCCTCCTCGGCGCGGGCCCGGTACCGGGTCGGGTCGTCGGAGGTGGTGTGCGCGCCCATCCGGTACGTGTACGCCTCGACGAAGGTCGGGCCGCCGCCGGAGTGCGCACGCTCGAGCGCCTCCGCCGTCACGGCGTAGCAGGCCAGCACGTCGTTGCCGTCCACGCGGACGCTCGGGATGCCGAAGCCCTCGCCCCGCCGGTAGAGCGGGGAGCGCGTCTGGCGCGACGTCGGCTCGGAGATCGCCCACTGGTTGTTCTGCAGGAAGAACACGACGGGCGCGTTGTTCACGGCCGCGAACACGAGCGCCTCGCTCACGTCGCCCTGGCTCGTCGCGCCGTCGCCGAAGTAGGTGACGACGGCGGCGTCGCGCCCGGCGTCGCCGGTGCCGACCGCGCCGTCGCGCTGCACGCCCATCGCGTAGCCGGTGGCGTGCAGGACGTGCGAGCCGATGACCAGCGTGTACAGGTGCACGTTGTGGGCGTTGGGGTCCCAGCCGCCGTGGTCCTCGCCGCGGTACAGGCGCAGGCGGTCGACCGGGTCGACGCCGCGCGCCTGGAGCACGCCGTGCTCGCGGTAGGACGGGAACACGTAGTCCTGCGGGGCCAGGGCGTACGCCGACCCGACCTGGGCCGCCTCCTGGCCACGGCCCTGCGCGTACAGCGCGAGCTCGCCCTGGCGCTGCAGGGCCGTGGCCTCGTCGTCGAACCGTCGCGTCAGCACCATGTCGCGGTACAGGGCGCGGAGGTCCTCGGAGGTGAGGTGGTCGACACGCGAACGGTAGGTCGCGTTGTCGGGTTCGACGACACGCTCGCCGGTGGGCGAGACGAGCTGCACGAGCGGTTCGACGTCGGCGGGCACGACCTCGGGCTCGCCGGTGGTGGGCTGCGGCACGCGTTCTCCTTCGCTAGCGGCCCCAGGCGGGGGTGGACTGCTGCGGCACGGGCAAGGTTCCGGCGGGAACCACCGGAACCTACGCCTTCGTAGCCTACGCCAGCGTAGGTTGCCGTCCATGGGGAGCACCCCCCGACGGTGGTGCCAATGTCCCCCCAGTCGTTTTGGAGGATTCCTCCAAGGCGTCCGAGCCTCGTCCTTGCGGCCGCAGGTCAGCGCGGGTAGGCCTGGCCCACCCGCAGCGCGTCCCGCTCACGCTGCACGGGCCAGCGTGCGAACGCGAAGACGAAGAACATCACCAGGTTGAGGATCGGGACGAACGCGACGAGCACCCACCACCCCGAGTACCCCGCCTTCTGGATGATCCGGATGTAGGCGATCAGCACGACCACCAGGATCGCGACGTACACAGCGATCGCCGCCCCGCCGGCGAGCCACCCGTAGTCGTCCGCGAGCTGGTCGTAGTCCACGTTGTCCATGGTCAGCGAGTCTTCTCCAGCCCGGCGCGACCGCAACCCGGAAGGCGACCCAGAAGACGACCCGGGAGACCTGGTCGAGGGTCGCCGCGTGTCGGTGGCCGGCGAGATGCTCGATGTCTCGACCCGCACCTCGACGAAGGGACGCACCATGTCGACGCCGACGCCCGTCAACCCGCCCTCGCTGCACCAGAACCCCGCGTTCGCGCAGGGGATGGTCCTGCCCGCCGGCCGCACGCTGTACGTCGGCGGCCAGAACGGCACCGGCCCCGACGGCGCTCTCGTCGAGGGAGGCCTCGGCCCGCAGACCGAGCAGGCGCTGCGCAACGTGCTCGCCGTGCTCGCCGAGGCCGGCACCGACGCGGAGCACGTCGCGAAGCTGACCATCTACCTCGACCCGTCGGTCGACGCGAACGAGGCCTACGCCGCCTCCGGGCGCGTCTGGCGCTCCCGCACCGCCGTGACCGTGCTCGCCGTCGCGCCTGCCCGGCCCGGCGCCCTGGTCGAGGTCGAGGCGGTCGCGACGGTCCCCGAGGCCTGACGTCTGCGGCGCTGGTTCGCCCCACCCTCGTCCCGCGGCTGGCAGGCTCGGGGCGTGACCGCCTCCTCCGGCCGCGCCGACGCCGCCGCCACCACCGACGCCACCGACCACCGCTCGTCCGGCTCCGCCGTCGACGCCCTCGTCCACCTGCGGGCGGACGGCGTCAGCCTGCTGGTCGACGTCCGGGGCGGGCAGCTGCCCGCCGTCGTCCACTGGGGCGACGACCTCGGCCCGCTCACCGCCGAGGACGCGGCCGCCGTCGTCCTCGCGGCGGCGGCTCCGCTCGCGAACAGCGCCCCGGACGAGCCGGTGCGCCTCGCGCTCGTCCCGGAGCCGCGCACGGGCTGGCTGGGGCGCCCGGGCCTCGCGGGCGAGCGCGACGGGCAGGGCTGGTCGCCGGCGTTCACGACGACGGCCGCGACGCTCTGCGGCGCCGCCCTCCCCACGGGTCTCACGGAGGCGGGCGCCGGCGCGCTGCGCGTCACGGCGACAGACGCCGTCGCGGGGCTGACGCTCGCCCTCGACGTCGAGCTCACGCCCGACGGCGTCGTGCGCGCCCGGGCGACGCTGGGCAACGACGGCGCGGACCCGTACCGCGTGCACGAGCTCGGCGTCACCCTGCCCGTGCCCCCGCGCGCCCGGGAGCTGCTCGACCTCACGGGCCGGTGGGGCAAGGAGCGGGTGCCGCAGCGGCACGCGCTGACCGTCGGCTCGCACCTGCGCGAGGGCCGGCGAGGGCGCACCGGCTTCGAGGCCCCCACCGTGCTCACGGCCGGCGTGCCCGGCTTCGGCTTCGGCCACGGCGAGGTGTGGGGCGTGCACGTGGGCTGGTCGGGCAACCACCGGCACTGGGCCGAACGCCTGCCCACCGGTGAGCACGCCCTGGGCGGCAGCGAGCTGCTGCTGCCCGGCGAGGTCACCCTCGCGACCGGTGCGGAGTACGAGACGCCCTGGGTCTACGGCGTGCACGGCCACGGCCTGGACGCGCAGGCCGCGCGCCTGCACCGGATGCTGCGCCGCCGCACCGCGCACCCCCGCAGCCCGCGGCCGGTCACCCTGAACGTGTGGGAGGCCGTGTACTTCGACCACGACCTGGAGCGCCTCACCGCGCTCGCCGACGCCGCGGCCGCGCTCGGCGTCGAGCGGTACGTGCTCGACGACGGCTGGTTCCGCGGCCGGCGGGACGACACGCGAGGCCTCGGTGACTGGGAGGTCGACGAGGACGTCTGGCCCGACGGCCTCGACCCCATCGCCGACCACGTGCACGGCCTCGGCATGGAGCTCGGCCTGTGGTTCGAGCCCGAGATGGTGAACCTCGACAGCGACCTGGCCCGTGCCCACCCGGAGTGGGTGATGGGGACGGGCGGGCGCGTGCCCGTCCCGTCGCGGCACCAGCACGTGCTCGACCTGGCGAACCCCGACGCCGCCGCGCACGTCCTGGAGCGGATGAGCGCCATCATCGGCCGGTACGGCGTCGACTACGTGAAGTGGGACCACAACCGCGACCTGGTCGACCCGGGCTCGGGCCGCGACGGCCGCCCCGTCGTGCACGCGCAGACGCTGGCGGCGTACCGCCTCATGGCCGAGTTGCGCCGCCGCCACCCCGGGCTGGAGATCGAGTCCTGCTCGTCGGGCGGCGGGCGCGTCGACCTCGGCGTCGCCGAGCACACGCAGCGCGTCTGGGTGTCGGACTGCACCGACCCGCTGGAGCGGCAGCAGATGCAGCCGTGGACGGCGCAGCTCCTGCCGCTGGAGTACCTCGGCGCGCACGTCGCGGCGGACGTCAGCCACCAGACGCGCCGCACGTCGTCCGTGGCGTTCCGCGCCGCGACCGCCCTGTTCGGGCACTTCGGGATCGAGTGGGACCTCACGCGCGCGACGCCCGGACAGCTCGCCGAGCTGTCCGGCTGGGTCGAGCTCTACAAGGCCGAGCGCGGGCTGCTGCACACGGGCAGGCTGGTGCGTCAGGACGTGCCGGCCGAGGACGGCCTGCAGGTGTGGGGCGTCGTCGCGGACGACCGCTCCCGGGCCCTGTTCCAGCTCGCCACGCTGACGCGCCCGGCGACCGCACCGCCCGGACGCATCACCCTGCGCGGCCTGGACCGCGAGCGCCGGTATCGCGTCACTCCGCTGACAGCGAGCCGCGAGGCGTTCGGCTTCTGGAACGCTCCGCCGTGGTTCGGGCTGCCGTCGGCCGACGGCGCCGTGGCGTCCGACGGCGTCACGCCGCAGCCGCGGCCCGCACGGCCCGACGACGTGCCGCGCGGCACCGTGCTCACCGGCCGGGCGCTCGCCGTCTCCGGCCTGCAGGCTCCGGAGGCCGTCCCGGAGACCTCCCTGGTGCTGCTGGTGGAGGCCGTGGACTGATCGCCGCGCTGTGCGCATCTGTGAACCGATCTGTGAGTTTCTGTTCACAGATGCGGCAGGTTGTTACCGCACCGAGACCAGCAGCGATTGACCAGAACGGCCAACTTCGGCCAGAGTGTGTCCCGGACACCAGATCATCACCCTCGTTGCCGAGGATGACCCACAGGGACGTGGACACGATGAGTTCACAAACTCACACTCTTGAACACAGAAAGTCACAGACCGCATCACGTCGGCTCAGCGACGGGCAGTTCGCCGTCCTGCTGCTCCTGCCGGGTGTCGCGCTGCTGGCCGGCGTCGTGCTGTACCCGCTGCTCGCCGCGCTCGTCACGGCGTTCTTCGAGCAGAGCCTCGTGCTGCCCGGGCGCACGTTCGTCGGGCTGCAGAACATCGTCGACGTGCTGCAGGGCGACTTCCTGCGGCTGCTGCGCCAGACGCTGGTCTTCACGGTCGGCACGACGGTCCTGCCGTTCGTCATCGGCTTCGCCCTCGCGCTGGCGCTGAACACGCGGATCCGCGGGGCCAAGGTGCTGCGCGGCCTCATGCTCATCCCCTGGCTCGTGCCCGGCGTCGTCGTGTCGTTCCTGTGGATGTGGATCTTCAACGCGAACTACGGCGTGATGAACGCGCTGCTGCAGTCGGTCGGGCTCATCGACGACCCGCAGGCGTGGCTCGCCCAGCCAGGCACCGCGATGGGTGCCGTCATCCTGGCGAAGACCTGGCAGTCGTTCCCCTGGATGATGGTCATGCTGCTCGCCGGCCTCCAGACCGTCCCGGTCGAGCTCCACGAGGCCGCCGAGATGGACGGTGCGGGCACGGTCCGCCGGTTCTTCGCCATCACGCTGCCGCACCTCAAGGGCATCGTCGGCCTGGTGGTGCTGCTGGAGTTCATCTGGAACTTCCAGCACTTCGACATCATCTACGTCCTCACCGGCGGCGGACCCGCGGGCGCCACCCAGACCTTCGCCACCGCCGTGTACGAGACCGCGTTCCAGGGCTTCGACCTCGGCCGTGCCGGGGCGCTGGGCCTGCTGTGGATGATCCTGCTCATGGCGCTCGTCGTCGTGTACGTCCGCTTCTCGGAGAAGGGAGAGGAGCGATGAGCGCGACGACGCAGCTCCCCGCCGCGCCCACCCCGTCCCCCTCCGCGCCCGTCCCGCCCGACGGCGCCGCGCGACCGCCGCAGCGCCGCCGCCGCAGCGCCCTGCGGTCCGAACGGCCAGGGGTCCGCGTCGCGGCCTGGGCCACCGTCGTCGTGTGCGGCGGCTTCGGCCTCCTGCCGGTCTACTGGCTGCTGGCCACGTCGCTCACCCCGCGCGACCAGGTGTTCGCGTACCCGCCCCGGTTCTTCCCGGCGGCCCCCACGCTCGACGCGTTCGCGGCGCTCGCCTCCAACGACCAGCTGTTCGGCTACCTGCGCAACAGCGTGATCGTCTCCGTGATCACCGCGCTGCTGTCCGTGCTGGTCTCGGCCTACATGGGGTACTCGTTCTCCAAGTTCCGCTACCGCGGCCGCCGCTCGCTCATGTACCTGGTGCTCGCGTCGCAGATGTTCCCGCAGGCGCTGCTGCTCGTGACCCTCTACAGCGTCTTCAGCGCGTACAACCTGCTGAACACGTACACCGCGCTGGTGCTCAGCTTCACCACGTTCACGCTGCCGCTGTGCGTGTGGATGCTCAAGGGCTTCTTCGACACGATCCCCGACGAGCTCATCGAGGCCGCGCGCGTCGACGGCGCGTCCCGCCTGCGGATCATCCACTCGATCGTCCTGCCGCTCGCGGCGCCGGGGCTGATCGCCGCCGGCCTGTTCGCCTTCGTCCGCGGGTGGAACGACTTCGTCTTCGCCCTGACGCTCGCCGGCCCGGAGAAGCAGACCCTGCCCCCGGGCCTGGTCAACACCTTCATCGGCGAGGCCTCGACGGCATGGCCCGAGCTCATGGCGGCGTCGCTCGTCGTGTCGCTCCCCGTCGCCATCGCCTTCATCGCGCTGCAGAAGTACCTGGTCGGCGGCCTCACCGCCGGCGCCGTCAAGGGCTGACCGCCCGGCACCGACCGCCGTCGCACGCACCCGAACACTCACCAGAGAACCCCACGACCCTCGATGCGGAGGATCCCCATGTCCCGAGTCCTGCCCCCTGCCCTCACCGGCTCCGCGATGTCGCGCCGCCACGTGCTCCAGCTGCTCGGCCTCGGCGCCGGCACCGCCGCCCTCGCCGCGTGCGCGCCGTCCGCCGGGGCGCCCGCGGGCGGTGCCGCCTCGGCTGCCGCGACCGGCGGCGCCAAGACCGACTTCGCGTTCTCGTCCTGGTCCTTCACCGAGGAGGCCGCGGCGCCCGCCCTCGAGGCCATCGTGAAGGCCTACCAGGACAAGGAGAGCGTCACGATCAAGGACGTCTCCTTCCCGTACAACGAGTACATCAACCAGCTGACCCTCCAGGTGAAGGGCGGCCAGTTCACGGGCGCCGCGCACGTGGACGTCGCGTGGCTCGGCTCCCTCGCCGCCATGGGCAAGCTGCAGGACCTGTCGGCCCTGACCGAGGGTCGCGGGTACGCGGACGCCGCCCTGTCCGCCGCCCAGTTCGACGGCGTGCAGTACGGCCTGCCGTGGACGATCGGCGCCATCGGCCTCGTCGCGAACTCCGCGCTGCTGCAGAAGGCCGGGCTCGACCCGGACGCGTTCCCGACGACGATCGACGAGTTCGAGAAGGCGCTCAAGGACCTCAAGGGCCTCGGCGACGGGCTCATCCCCTACGCCGCGTCCACCAAGGCGGCCCAGCTCAAGGACATCCTCATCTGGATGCAGACCTTCGGGAGCCCGCTCGTCGACGGCGACACCGTGACCATCGGCGACGACGCCTCCGTCGAGGCCGTGACCTGGTACAAGAGCCTGTACGACCAGAAGCTCATCGCGCCCGACGTCGACCGTTTCGACGCCCGCTCGCTGTTCGCCCAGGGCCGCGCCGCGATCTACGACGACGCCCCCGTCGGCCGCGGCGCCGTCACCGAGGAGTCCCCCGACAAGGACCTCGGCAGCAAGCTCGTCCCGCTCTCCCGCCCGGTGCTCAAGGCCGGCGACTCCCCCCGCGCGCTGGTGTGGGGCGGCGCGATCGCCGTCGTCGACGGCGAGGGCGCGGCGACCGCGGCAGACTTCGCGCAGTTCGCGACGTCGGACCTCGACACGGTGCTGGCCGACTACAAGGTCCGTGGCCTGCCGCCGGTGACCACCGAGGCGCAGCAGTCCGACGTCGTCGCCTCCGACACGTTCGGGTCGCTGTTCAACGAGCGCATCACCAAGACCTCGACGTCCAACCCGTTCTGGGCGTTCACCGCCTACTCGCAGATCGAGACCGAGATCGCCGAGCAGGTGCAGGCCGTCCTCGTCGGCAAGACCGACCCGAAGACGGCCATGCAGAAGGCCGGCGAGGCCGCGCAGAAGCTGGTCGGCTGATGGCGGCGCGCAGGCTCGCCCGCGGGGTCGCGTTCGCGTCGGCCGCCCTCGCGCTGACGGCGCTCGCGACGCCCGCCACCGCCGCGCCCACGGGCACCGACGGCGCCGGCCGCCACGCCGAGACCGTGGAGGAGCTGCCGTTCCCGGTCGATCGCTCGAACAACGCCGGCTGGTGGACGCCGCTCGACGTGGTCGACGGCGTCACCTACATGGCGTTCGACTCGCCCGCCGCCGAGGCCTCGCGCCACGAGGTGCACATCGCGGCGAAGGGCGCCGACGGCGACTGGACCGCGGGCTGCCTGCGGGCCGGCGACGGGTCGTGCGCGACGTTCCTCGACGACAGCGGGCACGACCAGCCGTCGATCGTCGTGGACGGCCAGGGCACGATCCACGCCTTCGTGTCGATGCACCACGTGCCGTGGCAGTACTACCGCTCCACCACGCCCGGCGACGTGACGTCGCTGGTCGAGGCGAGCGCGGACCTCCCCGACCAGGGCGTCCCCATGACCTACCCCGTCACCGCGCGCGGCGCCGACGGCGACGCGTACGTCATGGTGCGCGGCGGCCGCGACGAGGCCACCGTGCGCGACGGGCGCCTCTACCGGTTCGACACCGCCACGAGCACGTGGTCGCGGGTGGCGGTCTTCGCCTCCGGCGTGGGCGCGTCGGTCTACCCGGACGACCTGGAGGTCGGCACGGACGGCCGCCTGCACGTGCTGTGGGAGTGGCACCGCTGGGCCGCCGGCCCGTACCGGCACCTCGGCTCGTACGCGGTGTACGACCCGAAGGACGACTCCTGGCACGACGCCGCCGGGAACGCACTGACGACGCCCATCGCGCCGTCCGCGGGCGGCGCCGTCGTCTACCAGCCCTTCGCGCCGGGTGAGTCCCTGACGACCGACGGCCCGACCGTGCAGACCGCCAAGCTGGCCGTGCACGGGGACACGCTCGCCGGGGTCGTGTACCGGTATGCCGCAGCGAAGGCCGACGGCACACCCGACCGCTTCGACGTGCGGTTCGCGCGCTGGACCGGCTCGGCGTGGCAGCGGGAGACCGTGATCGGCGCCGACGACCTCGGTCCCGGCACGGACACGGTGGCCGCGCTCGACGCCACGTCCGCGGCGGGCACGACTCGCGCGTACGCCGTCGTGCAGGGCACGGTGGCCGGCCAGGTCCGCACCCAGGTGGTCCGCGCCGAACGCGGCCTCGACGGCGGGACGTGGCGCTTCGCCGGGCTCGGCGACGTCCAGGTGGGACAGCAGCGCCTCGCCGCACGCACCGTCCGCACCGGACCGTCCGCGGGCACCGACGTGCTGTACGTGAGCGCCGCCGAGTCCGGGCCGACGTCGGGCACCCTGTTCCACGCCCGCGTGCCCCGTACCGGCGGGCCGTCGGCCGGCAGCCCGATCGCGGACGTCGTCGCGGGAGTCCGCGACCACGACGGCGAGGACGGTGGCGAGGGCGGTGGTGACCCGGGCACCCCGGAGCCCGCGGGCAACCTCGCGCTCGGCGGCACCGTCACCGTCTCGTCCGCGCTGCGGGCGGACACGGGCGGGGAGAAGGCCGTGGACGGCCGGCTCACCGACGACAGCCGCTGGATCTCCGCCGCCGACGACGCCACGCCGACCCTCACCGTGGCGTGGGGCCGGACCGCCCCCGTGGCGTCGGTCCGCGTCCACAGCGGGTACCGCGCCGCCGTCGACCCGGCCTCGGCCGTGCTGCGCGACTTCACGGTCGAGCTGCACACCGCGACCGGGTGGGTCCAGGTCGGGTCCGTCACCGGGAGCACGGCCGGGAACGTCACCGTGCCCACCCCGGGTGTCACGGCCGACCAGGTCCGCCTGGTCGTCACCGACCCGTCGGCGTCCGAGACCGACGTCGCCCGCGTCTTCGAGGTCGAGGTGCTGGCCGCCGGCTGACCCCGGCGCCGCACACCCGCAGCACGAGCACCACCTGAACCACCGGAACGAGGACTGAGAGAACATGCGCACGCAGACCGTCGAGGCGGACGTCGTCGTCGTCGGAGGAGGGCTCGCCGGCGTCAGCGCGGCGGTCGCCGCCGCACGGCTGGGCCGCCAGGTGGTGCTGGTCAACAACCGGCCGGTGCTGGGCGGCAACTCCTCCTCCGAGGTGCGGGTGTGGGTGTGCGGCGCCACCGCGCACGGCAACCAGCGCTGGGCACGCGAGACCGGGATCGTCGGCGAGATGTACGTCGAGAACCAGTACCGCAACCCCGAGGGCAACCCGGTCTACTGGGACGACGTCGTGCTGGACACGGTGCGCCGCGAGAAGAACCTGCGGCTCTTCCTCAACACGGACGTGCGCGAGGTGGTGGCGACGGGACCCGACGACGCGCGCCGCATCGAGTCCGTCACGGGCTGGACGATGGGCTCGGAGATCCTCACCACGTTCACCGCGCCGGTCTTCCTCGACTGCACCGGGGACGGGCTGGTCGGGGCGCAGGCCGGCGCGCGCTACCGGCTCGGCAAGGAGTCCCAGGCCGAGTTCGACGAGGAGTGGGCGCCGCCGGAGCCCGTGCGCGAGTTCCTCGGCTCCACGCTGCTCTTCTACACCAAGGACCTCGGCCGGCCGGTGAAGTACGTGGCGCCCGAGACCGCGATCGACATCACCACCACGCCGATCCCGATGAACCGCGTCATCCGCAGCGGCGACTCGGGCGCCCACTACTGGTGGATCGAGTGGGGCGGCGAGCTCGACATCGTCGACGACAACGAGCGCATCCGCGACGAGCTGCGCGGCGTCATCCTCGGCATCTGGGACTACATCAAGAACTCGGGCAAGTTCGACGCCGACAACCTCACGCTCGAGTGGATCGGCAACGTGCCCGGCAAGCGCGAGTACCGCCGGCTCGTCGGCGACTACACGCTGCACCAGGGCGACGTCGTCGACCAGACCGTCTTCGACGACGGCGTCGCCTTCGGCGGCTGGTCCATCGACCTCCACCCCGCCCAGGGCATGTACGCCGAAGGAGCGGGCGCGCTGCAACGCTTCTCCGAGGGCGTCTTCGAGATCCCCTACCGCTCCCTGTACTCGGTGAACGTGGAGAACATGCTGTTCGCCGGGCGCGACGTGTCCGCCACGCACATCGCGTTCGGCGCCGCACGCGTCATGGCGACCTGCGGCGCGATGGGGCAGGCCGCCGGCACCGCGGCGGCGCTCTGCGTGCAGCACGGCACCACCCCGCGCGGGATCTACACCGACCACCTCGACGAGCTGCGCCAGACCCTCCTGCGCTGGGACGCGCCCGCCGTCGGCATCGCCAACACCGACCCCCACGACCTCGCGCGCCGCGCCGCCGTCACGGCCTCCAGCACGACGACGCGCATCGCCGCGCCCGTCGTCGACCACGCCGACGGCGACCCCTACGACAGCTACGACGTCTTCGACCTCGACGTCGACCTCGGCATCGCGCTGCCCGTCGACCCTCGCCTCGACACCGTCGAGCTGCTCGTGTCCGCCCGTCGCGACACCACGCTGTCCGTGGAGGTGTACTCCACCGGCAAGCCGCAGAACGTGGTGCCCGCGCACCTGGAGACCAAGACCGACGTCGCCGTGGCCGCCGGCGACGAACGCTGGGTCACCGCGCACCTGGCGTACGCACCCGACCGGCCGCAGAACGCCGTCGTCGTCCTGCGCGCCAACCCTGACGTCGCCGTGCGCACCACCGCGCCGCTGCCACCCGGCGTGCTCACCCTCGTGCACCGCGTCGACAACGACGACCAGAACGTGCAGATCAGCTCCGAGGAGCTGCTGGTGCAGTGGCCCACCAAGCCGCTGCGTGGCCGGTCCGTCGTCTTCCGCGCCGGGCCCGACACGCGCGCCCTCGCGCCCGAGCGCGCCACCAGCGGCTACCACCGCAACCACGGCGGCCCGCACCTGTGGGCCTCCTCGCCGATGGTGCCCGGCCGCGACGAGTGGCTGCGCCTCGACTGGGACGAGCCCGTGACCGGGCGTGAGGTGCGCGTGGTGTTCGACGACGACCTCGACGTCGAGCTCAACACCCTGCACCACCACCGCACGCCCGACGAGATCATGCCGACCCTGGTGAAGGACTACCGCGTCGAGGTGCTGCCCGACGCGGGAACGGGGTGGGTGACCGTCGCCGACGAGACGGACAACCGGTGGCGCCTGCGCGTGCACCCGTTGCCGGACGACCTCGGCCCGCTGCGCGCCGCACGCCTCGTCGTCGGTGCCACGAACGGCGCAGCGCAGGCCCGTGTGGTCGCGCTGCGCGTGCAGGAGTGACCGTGCCGCACGCAGGACTCGCCCGCCCGACCCGCGGCACCGTGACGCAGGCCCGGGCTACGCTGACCGCCGTGCACAGGAAGGAGCGCACCGGCATCGTGGCGCTCGCCGTGCCGGACCTCGAGGAGCCGTACTTCGCCGAGCTCACGGCGCTGCTGGTGCGGCGCGCGGACGAGCGCGGCCTGTCGATCCTGATCCAGCAGACCGCAGGCGACCACGAGCGTGAGGTCGACGTCGCCAACGGCATCGGGCTGCCCCCGACCGACGGCCTCATCCACATCCCGCGCGCGCTCTCCGTGGCCGACCTGACCCGGCGCACCTCCCCCGGTCCGCTGGTGCTGCTCGGCGAGCACATCCTCGTCAGCCCGTTCACGCACGTGACCATCGACAACCGGGCCGCGTCGTACGCCGCCACCGCGCACCTGGCCTCCGTCGGGTGCCGGCGGGTCGCGTTCGTCGGGCCTCGGGACGCCCGCCCGTCGGACGCCGCCGACCGGCGGTACGCCGGCTACCTCGAGGCGGTCGCCGCGCTCGGGATCGCGGACGACCCGGCGCTCGTCGCCCAGGTGGAGTCGTTCACCCCCGCCGAGGGGCTCCGCGCCGTGCGCGAGCTGCTGGAGCGCGGGGTGGAGCTCGACGGGATCGTCTGCTCCAACGACTCGGTCGCCTTCGGCGCCCTGCCCGCCCTGCACGACGCCGGCCGGCGCATCCCGCAGGACGTCGCCGTCGTCGGCATCGACGACGTGCGCGGCGCCCGGTTCACCACGCCGTCGCTGACGTCCGTCGCCCCCGACAAGGAGGCGCTCGTCGAGCGCGCGCTGAGCGAGCTCGAACGGCAGATCGCCACCCCGCCGGGTGCGAACCTGCCGGTGCAGCACGTGGTCGTGGAGGCGCGGGTCGTGCAGCGCGCCAGCACCGCTCGCTGACGTCCGTGCGCCGCGCAGGCCGAGGGCCGGGTGCCGTCCGGCCGGGCCGGACCGCCGGTCAGCCGTCGGCGGCCGGGACCACCCAGAGCTCGCCCACGTGCGCCTCGAGCAGCTCGCGGGCGTCGTCGTCCAGGCCGTCGTCGGTGACGAGGCGCTCCACCTCGTGCAGGTCGACGATGGTCGTGAGGCCGACGACGCCCCACTTGGTGTGGTCCGCGAGCACGACGGCGTCCTGGCCCGCGGCGAGGAGCGCCCGGTCGGTCTCCGCCTCCAGCAGGTTGGGCGTGGTGAGGCCGGCGTGCAGGTCCACGCCGTGCACGCCGAGGAACGCGACGTCGAGGTGCAGGTGCTCCAGCGAGCGCACCGCGACCGGCCCCACCAGGGCGTCGGACGGGGTGCGCACCCCGCCGGTGAGCACGACGGACTGCGTGTACGGCTCGTCGGCACGGTCGGGACGGCGGAACGCCTCCGCGACGGGCAGCGAGTTCGTCACCACGGTGAGGTCGGGGACGGCGCGCAGCTCCTGGGCGAGCACCCACGTCGTCGTGCCGCCCGAGAGACCCACCGCCATGCCGGGCTCGACCAGCTGCGCTGCCCGGCGCGCGATGGCGCGCTTGGCGTCGGCCTGCTGCTGGACCCGCGACGCGAAGCCGCGCTCCTGGCCGCCGCCGGCGTCGCCGCGCGTCGTCGCCCCGCCGCGCACCCGGTCGAGCTCGCCCGAGTCGGCCAGCGCCTCGATGTCACGGCGCACCGTCATCGCGCTGACGCCCAGCTCCTCGGCCAGCTCGGTGACGCTCGCGGCGCCCCGACGGCGCACCTCGGCCACGATCCGTGACCTGCGTTCTGCGACGAGCACCCGCACCCCTTTCGACCCGGCGCACAGTCTGTCACGCGACGTCGTACCCGACCCTGCCGCCCGACCCTGCCGCCCGGCGTCCCGCACTCCCTGGAGACCTCTGATGCTGCCCGCCCCGTACGACGCATGGTTCCCCGACAGCCCCCTCGACGGCACGTACGGCCGCGACCGGGACGGTCTGCTCGCCGTGCCGCCCGCCGCGGAGCCGGCCGGCTTCGCCGACCTGTGGCGGTCGTGGCACGCCGAGGCGCGCACTGTGGCGGCCGACGTCGTGGCGGAGCCCGCGGCTCGGCGGGGCGCCCACGACGTGCGGGTCGTGACGTTCACCGCCGCCGGCGGCCTGCGCCTGCGCGCGTGGTTGGCCCTGCCCGCGGCGGGGCCCGTCCGGGTGGGGATCGTGCACGGGCACGGGTACGGCGGCCGGGACGCCCCGTCGTTCGAGCGGGTGCCGCGCGACGCGGCGGTGCTCTTCCCGGTCGCCCGCGGGCTGGGGTCGCTCAACGCGGGGGTGGGGGCGCCGGACGTGAGCACCGCGCATGTGCTCGCGGGCATCGAGGACGTGGCGACGTACGTGCTGGGCCGCTGCGCCGTCGACCTGTGGCACGCGGCGAGCGCGCTGCAGGAGGCGCTCGCCGGGGTCGCGCGGATGCCCGCCGACCTGCCGCTGTACTACGTGGGCACGAGCTTCGGCGGCGGGGTGGGGGCGCTGGCCGTGCCGTGGGACGACCGGTTCGTGGGCGCGACGCTCGAGGTGCCGAGCTTCGGCCAGTACGACGAGCGCCTGGCGGTGCGGTGCACCGGCAGCGGCGAGTCCCAGCGCCGGTACGTCGCCGAGCACCCGGAGGCGCGGGCCGTGCTCGCCCTGACCGACGCGTCCGTCGCGGCGAGGTACCTGCGCGTCCCGACACGGGTCGAGTGCGCCCTGTGGGACGTGCACGTGCCGCCGCCCGGGCAGTTCGGGGTCGCGAGCGGTGTCGCCGCGGCCGAGCGCGCGGGGACCGGGGCCGAGCTGGAGCTGGCGGTGCACTCTGCCGGGCACGCCGAGTATCCCGGCCAGGCACGGGAGCTGGCGGACGCGTTCGCCGCCACGCGCGCGCACGTCGCGCGTGCCGTGGCGCGCGCGACGTGACGCCGGCCCGGGCGGGCGCGGGACGGGGTCAGTTCCAGTCGTCGATCTGCACGTCGTCGGGCGACGGCGCGCCCGCGCCGTCCTCGGCGAGCGCCTTGAGGCTCAGCAGGAACGTGGCCCACTTGGTGCTGCAGTGGTGCATGAACTCCACCGGCTCGCGCCAGCCGCGGTGGGCGAACAGCACGATGGTCCAGTCGCCGTCCTGGCGCAGGTCCCACTCGATCGTCGTGCCGACCCACTCCTCGGGGCCGCCGACCACCCGCCACGCGACCCGTTCCTGCGGGCGGAGCTCGACGACCTCCATGTCGAAGCCGCCGGCGGGGAACCGGAACTCGAGCGTGCCACCGGGCCCGGCGTCCCCGGTGGTCTTCTCGGTCCACCAGCCGGCGAGGCCGTCGACCGTCGTCAGCGCGTCGTACACCGTCTGAGGCGTCGGGGTCGTGACCCCGATCCTGTGCAGGATGTCCACCATCGTCCTTCTCCTTCGCGTCCGATCGGGGGCCGACGTCGTCAGCCCTGGTCCCGGCCGTCGCTGCTCTGCCGAGTGCGTTCGATCGCCTCGGCGATCGTCTTGATGCGGTGCAGGCGGCGGTCCCACGCCTGCCCGACGGTCTCCAGCTGGTCCGCCGCGCGGGCGAGCTGCGCGGCGTCGACCTCGCACCGCTTCTCGCGGCCGACCGGCGCGGAGCGGACGAGCCCGGCACGGTCCAGCACCTCCAGGTGCTTCGCGACCGCCTGCCGGGTGACCGGCAGCTGCCGGCTCAGCGACGAGGCGGTGCCGCCGCCGTCGGCGAGCAGGAGGTCGAGGATGCGGCGCCGGGTGGGGTCGCCGACGGCGGACCACAGGTGGTCGTCGACCGGCGCGGGCACCGGGCTCACGACCGCACCTGCTGCGACGCGGCGTACGCGACGAGGCGGGGCAGGTAGTAGGCCCAGCCCTCCTCGTGCTCCCGGTACTGCTGCTCGAGGACGGCGACCTCCCAGCCCTGCTCGCGGAAGCCGGTCTCGGTCATGCGCAGCAGGGTCCCGCCGCCGGAGGGGGCGAGCTCGAACGTGACGAGGAGCGAGTTGCCGGCGGCGGCCGCCTCGCCCGCCGGGTGCGTCCACCGGAACGAGAACGTGCGCGGCGGCCGGGACTCGACCACCGTGAACGACTGGACCGTCCCGTCGACCTCCGGGTCCCCGAAGGTGATCGTGCCCGCTGCCCCGGGTTCTGGTCCGAAGTCGGCGTCGTCCGGCCACCACTGGCGCACGTGGTCCGGGCTGCTCACCACCTCGAAGACGACGTCCGGCGACGCCTCGACGTAGATCTCGCGCTCGATGCTTCCCCGCTCCATGACCCCTCCTGCAACGTTTGGTTGCACATCAACCTAGCCCCGTCGGGGCGTCGATGCAACCTTTTGTTGCAGGTGTTCTTCGTCGACGTAGCGGTTCCGGCTCGTCACACGGCGGGACGAGCCTGAACCGCTACGTCGAGCGGGCGGGCCTAGCGGCGGCGCGTGGCGAGGAACTCCCCGATCCGGCCGATGGCCTCGGTGAGGACCTCCTCGTCGGGCAGCGTGACGAGACGGAAGTGGTCGGGCTCGAACCAGTTGAACCCGGTGCCGTGCGTGACCAGGATCTTCTTGGCCCGCAGCAGGTCGATGACGAACTGCTGGTCGTCGTCGATCGGGTACATCTCCGGGTCCAGGCGCGGGAAGCAGTACAGCGCTCCGCGCGGACGCACGGAGGTGACGCCGGGCAGCTCGTTGAGCAGCTTGTCGGCCAGCATCGCCTGGTCGTAGAACCGCCCGCCCGGCACGATGAGCTCGTCGATCGACTGGTAGCCGCCCAGCGCCGTCTGGATGGCGTGCTGCGCGGGCACGTTCGCGCACATGCGCATGTTGGCCAGCAGCGTGAGGCCCTCGAGGAACTCGGTCGCGTTCTCCTTGGGGCCCGAGATCATGACCCAGCCGGCGCGGTAGCCGCACACCCGGTACGCCTTCGACAGTCCGCTGAACGTCAGGCACAGCACGTCGTCGCCCGCCGCGGCCGCCGCGTGGTGGTGGGTGGCGCCGTCGAACAGGATCTTCTCGTAGATCTCGTCGGTGAGGATCACGAGGTCGTGCCGGCGCGCGATGTCCACGAGCGCCTCGACCATCTCCTTGCTGTACACGGCGCCGGTGGGGTTGTTCGGGTTGATGATCACCATCGCGTGCGTGTTCTCGGTGATCTTCGACTCGATGTCCTCGAGGTCCGGCATCCAGCCGTTCTCCTCGTCGCACCGGTAGTGCACGGCCGTGCCGCCGCACAGCGTCACCGCCCCCGTCCACAGGGGGTAGTCCGGCGCGGGCACGAGGATCTCGTTCCCCTCGTCGACGAACGCCTGCAGCACCATCGAGATGAGCTCGGAGACGCCGTTGCCGATGAACACGTCGTCCACCGTCGTGTCGCGCAGGCCGCGCGACTGGTAGTACTGCGCCACCGCCGTGCGCGCCTCGTAGATGCCGCGCGAGTCGCTGTACCCCTGCGCCTCCGGCAGGTGGTGGACGACGTCGGCCTGGATGGCGGCCGGTGCCTCGAAGCCGAACGGCGCCGTGTTGCCGATGTTCAGCTTGAGGATGCGGTGCCCCTCGGCCTCGAGGCGCTGGGCCTCGGCGAGGATCGGACCGCGGACGTCGTAGCGGACGTTGAGGAGCTTGCGGCTCTGTCGGATGGTGCGCACGAGACCATCATCCCCCGCGGCCGTCGTGCCCGACACGGCCATTCCACGACGAGCGGACCCTCCTCCGAGGATCACGCAGGTCAGCGGTCCGCGACGCCCCCGGCCACGACGTCGGCACGGGAGACGGCGTCGTCGCGCGTCGTCGTCGCCGGAGCCGCGCCGACCAGCGCGTCCAGCCGTTCCAGGCGCTGCCGGGTCGCGTCGTCCGCGGGCGTCATGAGGATGACGCGGTCGCCGCGCGCGCGGTCGAGCCACAGGCTCTGGAAGTGCACCTCCAGCCGGCCCACGCGCGCGGACCGGTATCGCCGCAGCTGCGTGCCGTCCCCCGCGACGTCGTACGACTCCCAGTGCCGGACGAAGTCGGGCGAGGTGGCGCGCAGCCGCGCCAGCAGGGCCGACCAGCGCGGGTCGTCGCGATGCTCGGGCTCCCGTGCCCGCAGCCGCGCGGCGATGTTGTGCAGCACCACGTCCTCGGTGTCGCCCAGGGCAGCGCGCCACCGCGGGTCCGTGAACATCAGCCAGGCGCAGTTGCGCTCGTCCGGCGGGCGGGCGTCGAGGTCGTCGAACAGGTACCGGTAGGCGCGGTTGGCGGCGAGGAGGTCGTAGCAGTCCGTCTGGATCGCGGCCGGGTAGGGCAGCAGCTGCTCCAGCACGGCCAGCTGCTCCGGGCGCACCTCGGCGGGCGGACCCGGCGCGACGGCGGCCTCCCGCCCGGCCAGCGCCAGGAGGTGCCGCCGCTCCGCGGCGTCGAGACGGAGCACCCGGGCCACCGCGTCCAGCACCTGGTCCGAGACGTTCCGCGCCCGCCCCTGCTCCAGCCACGTGTACCAGGTGACCCCCACCCCGGCGAGCTGCGCCACCTCCTCGCGGCGCAGGCCCGGGGTGCGACGACGGCCGCTCACGGGCAGCCCGACGTCCCCCGGTCCGATCCGTCCGCGACGCTCGCGCAGGAACTCCCCGAGGGCGGCACGGTCGGGCGCGGCGACGGTCATGACGACCAGTGTCGCCCCGATCGCACCCGCGAACCAGGTGGTGCTGGTACCACGATCAGCAGGCTCCTGGTACCAGGATGGGCGCAGGCGCACCGTCGTGGCATGACCTCGACCACCACCACCGCCGCCGCGACCTCTGCGCGCGGCGCGCGCCGCCCGGTCCCGCTCGCCGCGGCGGCGGCTCCCGGCCGCGCGCTCACAGGCCTCGGCCTCGCCGTCCTCCTCGTCGCCTACCTCCCGGTCAACATGACGTTCGGGTCCGTCAACCTCCTCGCCCCGGCGATCACGGCGGACCTCGGCGCCGCGACGTCGGGCGGCCAGCTCGTCCTCTCCGCGTACACGACGACGTTCGCCGCCACGCTCGTCGTCGCAGGGCGGCTTGGTGACCGGTACGGCCGACGACGGCTGCTCGCCGTCGGGCTGGCGGCGTTCGCGGCGCTGTCGGCGGCGGCCGCCGTGGCGCCCGGGCTGCCGACGCTGATCGCGCTCCGGGCCGGCCTCGGCGTCGCCGCGGGGCTGTTCACGCCGCAGGTGCTCTCGACGATCCAGTCGGCAGCACCCGACCGCCTGCGCGCGCTGGGCGTCACCCTCTTCACCGCGGTCAGCGGCGTCGCGACCATCGCCGGGCAGGTCCTCGCGGGTGCGGTGGCAGGCGTCGCGGGCCCGCACCTCGGGTGGCGCCTGGTGCAGGTGGCCACCGGCGTGATCGCGGCGGCGGCGCTGCTCGCGCTGCGCAGCGTGCCGGAGTCCCGCTCGTCGGCACCCCTCTCCCTCGACCTGCGCGGCGCGGCCCTGCTGGCCGCCGGCCTCCTCCTGCTCGTCGTGCCGCTGACCCTCGGCGCGTCCGCCGGCTGGCCGCCGGCGCTGCTCGCGATGCTCACCGCCGCGGGCGTCGTCCTCGCCCTGTTCGCCCGGTCCCAGCGCGCGGCCGAGCGGCGCGGCGAGCTGCCCGTCGTGCCGCCGAGCGTCCTGCGCACCCCTGCCGTGCGGCACGGCCTCGTCATGACGCTCCTGTTCTTCACGGGCTACGGGGCGTTCCTGTACGAGGTCTCGGCGCTCGCCCAGGGTGCGCTCGGTGCCGACGCGTGGGGCACCGTGGTGCTGCTGCTCGGCTTCGGCGGGGCCTTCATCGGCACGGCCCTCGCTCTGCCGGCCATCGAGCGGCGCACGGGGCGCTGGACGATGACGGGCGCGGCCCTGGTCCAGGCGGCGGTGCTGCTCGGGCTGGGTGTCGTGGTGGGCGGCGGGCACGGTGGCACGACCGGTGCGCTGCAGCCGCTGCTGATGGCGCTCGGCGCCGCGCAGGCGCTCATGTACGGGCCCGTGCTGCGGACCGTCCTGTCGCGCACGCCCACCTGGGCCGCCGGGGTGGCGGGCGGGCTGTTCACCACGCTCCAGCAGCTCGGCCTCGGGCTGGGCGTCGCGGTGCTCGGGGGGCTGTTCCAGGCTGTCGCCGCGGGGGCGGCCGACGGCGGCGCGGCCGGGCTGCCGCGCGGCTTCGCGGTGGCCGTCGTCGTGCAGGCAGGGCTGGCCGTCGCGTTCGCCGTCCTCGCCGCCCGCATCGCCCGGGCCCGCTGAGCACGGTCGCTGAGCACTGGCCGCCACTGGTCGGCAGTTCCCGTTCCCGGCGGCAGTTCGAACTGCCGCCCTGAGCGCGGACTGCCGACCTGACGGCCGCGGCGGGGTCCGCCGAGCTCTGCTCCGGGGGATGCACGGCGCCGCCCCGCGGAAGGGGGAGTCGGGGTGGCGCCGTGCGTTCTTGGGTCGCCCCACGAAGAGCGTGCGTCGGAGACCTCAAGATCGGCTCAGGATCGGCAGAACCCTCGCTCAGGATCGGCTCCGGGTCGCGCCGGGACCCGGTTCGACGGTTGGCGTCCGGGGGGTCGGTGCGCGACGGTGGGAGTCCGGTTCGTCACGTGCTCGGAGGTCGTCATGAAGGTCGTCGTCATCGGTGCGCTCGGCAAGGTCGCACGCCAGCTCGTCCCGCTGCTCGCCGACGGCGGGATCGGCCCCGTGACGGACGTCGCCGGCGTGGTCCGCAAGCCCGAGCAGACCGATCGGGTGGCGGACCTGGGCGCGGAGCCGGTGCTGCTGGACGTCGAGCACGCGAGCACCGAGGAGATCGCCGCCGCCCTCGTCGGGGCCGACGCCGTCGTCTGGTCCGCCGGTGCGGGCGGGGGCGACGCGGCGCGCACGTACGCCGTCGACCGCGACGCCGCGATCCGCTCCATGGACGCCGCCGCGAGCGCCGGGGTCCGCCGGTACGTCATGGTGTCGTGGGTCGGTTCGACGCCGGACCACGGCGTCCCCGAGGACGCGGGCTTCTTCGCCTACGCGGACGCCAAGCTGGCCGCCGACGACCACCTGCGCACGACCGACCTCGACTGGACGATCCTCGGCCCCGGCACCCTCACCGACGAGCCGCCCACGGGTCGGGTCAGCCTGTTCCCGGAGACGGGCGCCCTCCCCGCCGGGACCGACTCGAGCGTGCCGCGGGCCGACGTCGCGCAGGTCGTCGCCTGGACGCTGCGCGAGCCCGCCACCGTCGGGCGGTTCGTGCGGTTCTCCACGGGGGACACGCCCATCCCCGCCGCGCTGCGCAGCATGGGCTGACGTCCGACGGCTCAGGCGTCGGACCCGGGGCGGCGCCGCGCGGTGACCGCGCCGTGCGGGCGGACGCCAGGGTCGGTGCGGGACGCGGTCGCCACGACGTCGAACCCCGCGCGGTCGAGCCGCCGGGCGAGCTCGTCGGGCGGCCAGAACCACGCGGTCGCGACGGCATGGTCGAACGGCTCCACCCGCGGGCCGCGGAAGAAGCCGAGCAGCAGACCGCCGCCCGGGGCGAGGGCGCGCGCGAGCTCGGCCAGCACGGCGTCCATCCGCGGGGGCGCGGTGTGGATGACCGAGTACCAGGCGAGCACGCCGCCGAGGCTGCCGTCGGGCACGCCGAGGTCGTCCAGCGCGGCGCGGCGGAACGGGACGCCCGGGTACGCCGCGCGGGCGCGGTCCAGGAACGGCTCGGCGAGGTCCACGCCCTCCGCGTCGACGCCCTGCCGGGCGAGGAAGTCCGTCCACTGCCCGGGCCCGCAGCCGGCGTCGACGACGCGGCCGGCCAGCCCGGCCGCCCACCGGGCGACGAGGTCGCGGTCGTCGTCGTGCACCGCGTCCATCGAGCCGAACAGGTCCGTGTACTCCTGCGCACGGGCGGCGTAGGCCGCGCTGGGGTGCTGGCTGGTCACGACGCTCAGCCTAGGAGCGCCTCCACGCGTCGCCGGACGCCCGCCGCGTCGAGGCCGTGCGCGGCCGCGTGCTCGCGGGGCGTGCCGTACCGGCGCAGCTCGGTCTCGGCGGGCACGCCGACGTGCACCACCCGGCTGGGCCGGTCGGCGAGGGCGGCGGCCACGGCGCCCGCCCCGGTGCCCTCCAGGTACGGCGTCACGACGGCGAGCGACGTCGGGCGGTCCGAGGGCAGGAGGGCGCGCAGCCCCGCCGTGTCGAGCGGGTGCGGGGTGGCCGTCCACGCGACGCGGACGGGCAGGTCGGCGGTGGCCGCGAGCACCGTGTCGAGCATCGGGCCGACGGCGACGACGAGCGGCGCCGTCCCGTCCGCGGCCGCCGCTCCCCCGCCGTCACGCACCAGGTGCAGGCGCCCGTCCACCGGGCCGGGCCGGGCGTTGCGCTGCCCGGAGAGACGCACGTAGACGCGCCCGGTGCCGGCGGCCTCGCGCCGCAGGATCTCGCCGACCTCGTCGGCGTGGCCCGGCACGTGCACGGTCCAGCCCGGCAGTGCGGAGATCAGCGCGACGTCGGCGGGCGCCTGGTGGGTGCGGCCCCCGGCGGACACGTCGTAGGAGGCGCCCGCGCTCACCAGCACCGCGCCGACGTCCTGGTGGCCGAGGTCGAGCTTGACCTGCTCGTACGCCCGCTCCACGAGGAACGACGCGAAGGTGTGGACGATCGGGCGGCGGCCGGCCAGTGCGAGGCCGCCCGCCACGCTCACCAGCGCCTGCTCGCGGATGCCGACGTCGATGACGCGCCCGGGGTGGCGGGCGATCGTGCGCGGCAGGTAGCCGGCACCGATGACCGCCAGGACGACGTCGACGTCCGGGTGCGCGTCGAGCAGCGGGTCGAGCTCGTCGTAGAAGCGGGTGCGCAGGTCGAGGGACCATGCGGGCGCAGGTCCGGTGGTGGTGAGGGTGGTCATGCTGCGTGCCTCCGTGTCGTTCCGGTGCCGGTGGTGTCGACGACCACCACGGTCGGGCGGTCCGCCTCGGTGCGCCGCAGCGCGGCCGTCAGGCGCGCCTGGTCGCCGGTGCGGACCTCTGCGGCGGACCAGCCCTCGAGGGCGAAGCGGGACGCGATGCCGCCGGGCCAGCCGAGCATGTCGCTGTGGTTGTCCACGACGACGCAGGTGAGGTTGCCGAGCCCGAACCGGCCGGCGACCTGGATCGCCTCGGCGTTGCTGCCCTCGTCCAGCTCGGCGTCGCCGACCAGTACCACGACGCGGGCGGGCGACCGGCCGCGCAGCCCGGTCGCGAGGCCGACGCCGATCGGGAGCCCGTGCCCGAGGGAGCCGCTGCCGATCTCGATGCCCGGCACCAAGGTGCGGTCGGGGTGGTGACCCAGCGGGGAGTCGAAGGACGCGACGTCGTCGAGCCAGGAGGCCGGGAAGAAGCCCTGCGCTGCCAGGACGGCGTACGTGGACGCGGGGCCGTGCCCCTTGGAGAGCAGGAACCGGTCGCGGTCCGGGTCGTCCGGTCGGGCCGGGTCCACCCGGAGCACCTGGTCGTACAGGGTCCACACGACGTCGAGCGTGGAGTGGGCGCTCGGGTCGTGCTTCTCGTCGCCGGTGACGCGAGCGACGAGGTCTCGCACGCGCTGCGGGACGTTCGCGGCGGTCTCGGCAGGTCGCGCGGGACCGGTGGGCGGGGGGCTGGTCGTCGTCATGCCTCGATGCTCATACCTCAACCATGATTGAGGTCAAGGGGTGCCGCACGTCACGCCTGCCACCCTGCGGAACAAGCACGTCCGGGGCAGGATCGAGACGGACCCACAGTCGTCACCGGGAGGTCTCCTCATGGCCCGCACCGTCGCCGAACACCTCGTCGACCAGCTCGTCGCCGCCGGCGTGAAGCGCATCTACGGGATCGTGGGGGACTCCCTCAACCCCGTCGTCGATGCCGTCCGCCGCACCGAGGGCATCGACTGGGTGCACGTCCGGCACGAGGAGGCCGCCGCGTTCGCGGCCGCCGCCGACGCCGAGGTGACGGGTGAGCTCGCCGTCTGCGCCGGGTCGTGCGGGCCCGGCAACCTGCACCTCATCAACGGCCTCTACGACGCGAACCGGTCGCACCTGCCCGTGCTCGCCATCGCGTCGCACATCCCCAGCGCCCAGATCGGCACGCAGTTCTTCCAGGAGACGCACCCGGACCGCATCTTCAACGAGGCGTCCGTGTTCTCGGAGCTGATCTCCTCCCCCGCCCAGCTGCCGCGCGTCACCCGCTCCGCCATCCAGCACGCGCTCGCCGCGCCGGGCGTCGCCGTCCTCACCCTGCCCGGCGACGTCGCCGACGAACGCGTGCCCGACGACGCCGCGCCCATCCTCGTGCCCGGCGCCTGCCCCGCCCGGATCGTGCCGAACAGCACCGACGTCGAGGCTCTGGCCGACGCGATCAACCAGGCGAAGAAGGTCACGCTGTTCGTCGGCGCCGGGGCCCGCGGGTCCCGCGCGGAGGTGCTCGAGCTCGCCGACCTGGCCGCCGCGCCGATCGGCCACTCGCTGCGCGGCAAGGAGATCATCCAGTACGAGAACCCGCACGACGTCGGCATGTCCGGCCTGCTCGGCTACGGTTCCTGTCACGAGGCGATGCAGTCGGCCGACCTGCTGATCCTCGTCGGCACCGACTTCCCCTACGACTCCTTCCTGCCGGGGGACGTCCGCACCGCGCAGATCGACATCGACGCCTCGCACCTCGGCCGGCGCACGCGGCTGGACCTGCCCGTGCACGGCGACGTCGGAGAGACGCTCCGCCTGCTCAACCCGTTGGTGCGCCGCAAGAGCGACCGCAAGTTCCTCCGCTCGATGGTCGACAAGCACGCCGGGCTGATGAACAAGGTCGTCGGCGCGTACACCCGCAACGTGGAGAAGCACACGCCCATCCACCCCGAGTACGCGGCCGTGCAGCTCGACGAGACCGCGGCCGAGGACGCCGTGTTCACCGTCGACACCGGCATGAACAACGTGTGGGCCGCGCGCTACCTCACCCCCAACGGGAAGCGGCGCGTCATCGGGTCGTTCCTGCACGGGTCGATGGCGAACGCCCTGCCGCACGCCATCGGCGCCGCCTTCGCGCAGCCCGGGCGGCAGGTCGTGGCGCTCGCCGGCGACGGCGGTCTGTCCATGCTGCTGGGCGAGCTCATCACCGTGCGCGCGTACGACCTGCCGGTGAAGATCGTCGTCTTCAACAACGCCACCCTCGGCATGGTGAAGCTCGAGATGCTCGTCGAGGGGCTGCCCTCGTACGGCACCGACTCGCCCCCGGTCGACTACCGCGCGATCGCCGGAGCGGTCGGCATCCCCGCCGTCCGCGTCGAGCGGCCGAAGGACCTGCGCCGCGCCTTCCAGGACGGTCTCGACCGCAAGGGACCCGCGCTGATCGAGGTGGTGACCGACCCGAACGCGCTGTCCATCCCGCCGTCGATCACCTCCGGGCAGATCCGCGGGTTCGCCACCGCCATGACCAAGGAGATCTTCGGCGGCGGCATGGGCGAGGTCATGTCCATGGCCCGCTCGAACCTGCGCAACCTGCCCCGCTGACCCGCCGGGGTTGTGGGTACGAAAACGGCGAGAATCCCGCCAGGGA
>NZ_JBSHCR010000035.1:27823-46999 GCF_053615895.1 Isoptericola sp. NPDC055881 | reverse complement strand
GGTTTGGCCCTGTCTCGTGGCCGAGACAGGGCCAAACGCCCGCTCACAGCGCCCGGGTGGTCCGGGCGGTCTGATGCGGTCCAGTCTGGGCGGAGGGTCAGGCGGGGACGATCAGGCCGGCGGTCTGGGTGCGGGCGCGGTCGAGGCGGGCGGCGACGTCCTGCCAGTTCGCGATGTTCCACACGGCCTTGACGTAGTCGGCCTTGACGTTGAGGTAGTCGAGGTAGAAGGCGTGCTCCCACATGTCGAGCATGAACAGCGGGGTGATGCCCACGGGCACGTTGGCCTGCTGGTCGAAGAGCTGGAAGATCGCGAGGCGCTGGCCGATGGCGTCCCAGCCGAGCACGGCCCAGCCGGAGCCCTGGATGCCGGTCGCGACGGCGGTGAACTGGGCCTGGAACTTCGCGAAGGAGCCGAAGGTGTCCTTGATGGCCTCGGCGAGCTCGCCGGTGGGCTCGCCGCCGCCCTCGGGGGACAGGTTGTGCCAGAAGACGGTGTGGTTGGTGTGGCCGCCGAGGTTGAACGCGAGGTTCTTCTCGTGCAGGTTCACCGCGGCGAGGTCGCCGGAATCGCGGGCCTCGGCGAGCTTGTCGAGGGCGGTGTTGGCACCGGCGACGTAGGTGGCGTGGTGCTTGTCGTGGTGCAGCTCCATGATCTTGCCGCTGATGTGCGGCTCCAGGGCGCTGTAGTCGTAGGGCAGGTCGGGCAGGGTGTACACGGACATCTCGTCCCCTTCGTCGATGCTGCTGTCGTTGCTGGTCACGCTACGACCTGAACCCTCGTTGAGGTCAACGTGTTCCTGGCAACGTGTCCCAGGTCACGCCGCCGGTCAGGAGGTCCAGCACGCGCCGTCCGGGTACCGGAACTCCGCCACGGACGCCGGGTGCATCTGGGTGGAGTAGCCCGGCTTGCTCGGCACCACGTACGACACGCCCTCGCCGGCGTCGGACACGACGCACGGGTCGGTGAAGTGCTCGTGCAGGTGATCGACGAACTCGGTGACCCGTCCCTCCAGCGACCCGGACACGGCGACGTAGTCGAGCACGGACACGTGCTGCACCATCTCGCACAGGCCGACGCCGCCGGCGTGCGGGCACACCGGGACGCCGAACTTCGCGGCGAGCAGCAGCACCGCCACGATCTCGTTGAGGCTGGCGAGACGGCCGGTGTCGAGCTGGCAGTAGTCGGTGGCGCCGGCCTGGAACAGCTGCTTGAACATCACCCGGTTGTGGCAGTGCTCGCCCGTCGCGACGCGTACGGGGGCGACGGCCTCCCGGACGGCGGCGTGCCCCAGGACGTCGTCGGGCGACGTGGGCTCCTCGATCCACAGCGGGTCGAACCGCTGCAGCGCGCGGACCCACGTGATCGCCTCCGGCACGTCCCACACCTGGTTCGCGTCGATCATGAGCGTGCGGTCGGCGCCGAGGACCTCGCGCGCGATGCCGAGGCGGCGCACGTCGTCCTCCAGCCGCGCCCCGACCTTCAGCTTGACGTGCCGGTAACCGGCGTCCACGGCCTCCTGGGTGAGACGGCGCAGCTTGTCGTCGTCGTACCCGAGCCAGCCGGCCGACGTCGTGTAAGCGGGGTAGCCGCGGCGCTCCAGGTGCGCCACACGCTCCGCCTTGCCGGGTGCGGCGGCCCGCAGGATCTCCAGCGCCTCGTCGCGGGTGAGCGCGTCGGAGAGGTAGCGCAGGTCGGCGACGTCGACGAGCTCCTCGGGCGTCATGTCGGCGAGCAGCCGCCACACCGGCTTCCCGGCGCGCCGTCCGGCGAGGTCCCACGCGGCGTTGAGGACGGCGGCCAGCGACAGGTGCACCACGCCCTTCTCGGGGCCGAGCCAGCGCAGCTGGCTGTCGGCGGTGAGGGTGCGGTACGTGGCGCCCATGTCACCGACGACGTCGTCGACGTCGCGCCCGACCAGCAGGTCGGCCTGGTGCCGCGCGGCGAGCGCGACGACGTCGGTGCCGCGGCCGATGGTGAACGTCAGACCGTGGCCGGCGAGCGGCGCGCCCTCCGTGTCCGTGCCGTCGGTGTGCAGGACGACGTACACCGCGGAGTAGTCGGCGTCCGCGTTCATCGCGTCCGAGCCGTCGGCGGTGCGGGACGTCGGGAAGCGGACGTCGGTGATCTCGACGTCGGTGATGGTGGGCATGCGCGCCTCTTCCTCGTGGCGATCTCGTGGCGATCCACGTGAAACATCTGATGACTGATGCTCACCGTAGGGTGCGCGCCGAGAAAACCACAAGGACCGGGAACGTCGGCGACCCAAGACGTCCGAGGAATGGCCGTGGCGGACGGCTAGGCTCGATCCGCTCACGACAGTCATCGACGACGAGAAGGAGAGCACATGACGGATGCGACAAGGCGAGCCCTCGTGGTCCGCGGCGGCTGGGACGGGCACGCGCCGGAGGCGACGACGGACCTCTTCGTCCCGTTCCTGCGCGCCCAGGGGTTCGAGGTGCAGGTCGAGACGGACAACGAGGTCTACGCCGACGAGCAGCTGATGGCGGCCACGGACCTCGTGCTGCAGTGCGTGACGATGTCCGAGATCAGCGGGCCGGCCCTGGCGGGGCTGCGCGCGGCGGTCGAGGCCGGCACGGGGCTGGCGGGCTGGCACGGCGGCATCGCCGACTCCTACCGCGCCAGCTCCGACTACCTGCAGCTCGTGGGCGGGCAGTTCGCCACGCACCCCGGCAAGGAGCCGCACCTGCGGGTGGGGGACGGGTCGGACAACTTCCTGCGGCACACGATCGAGCTCACCGACCTGGGCAGGGAGCACCCGATCACCGCGGGCCTGGGCGACGTCGAGCTGGAGACCGAGCAGTACTGGGTGCTGCACGACGACCTCATCGACGTCCTCGCCACCACCACCCATCCTGCGCCGGACTGGCACCCGTGGCACCGCCCGGTGACGTCGCCGGCGGTGTGGACGCGGCGGTGGGGCGCGGGTCGCGTGTTCGTCGCCACGCCGGGCCACTCCGTCGACGTCCTCGAGAACCCGACCGTCCGGACGATGGTCGAGCGGGGGCTGCTGTGGGCGAGCCGATGACAGGACCGACGAGAGAGCCCGCAGGCATCGGGATCGTGGGCCTGGGCGTCATCTCGCGCCAGTACCTGGACACGCTCGCCGGCCACCCCCGTGCGCGGGTCGTCGCCGTGACGGACCTCGACCGCTCCCGGGCCGAGTCGGTGGCGGCCGAGCTGCCCGGTGCGCGCGTCGCCGCGGACCTGGAGGCGCTCGTCGCCGCCGACGACGTGCAGGTGGTCCTGGACCTCACCACGCCGGGGGTGCACGCGCACGTCGCGCGGGCCTGCGCGGCGGCCGGCGTCGACCGCTACGGGGAGAAGCCGCTGGCCGCGGACCTGGCGTCCTCGCGCGAGGTGATGGCCGCGGCGACCGCGGCGGGCACCCGGGTGGGCTGCGCCCCGGACACCGTGCTCGGCACCGGCGTGCAGACCGCGCGGGCGGCCGTCGCCGCCGGTCGGATCGGCACGCCGACGGCGGCGGTCGCCACCTGGGTCTCGCCGGGGCACGAGGCGTGGCACCCGAACCCGGGCTTCTACTACGCGACCGGCGGCGGGCCGCTGCTGGACATGGGGCCGTACTACCTGACGAGCCTCGTGCAGATCCTGGGACCCGTCGCGTGGGTGCAGGGCGCGGCGTCGCGGTCGCGGGACGAGCGCACGATCGCGTCCGGCCCCCGGGCGGGGGAGCGCGTGCCGGTCGAGGTCGCGACGCACGTCACCGGCGTGCTGGGCCACGTGGGCGGCGCGCTGTCGACGGTGACGGTGAGCTTCGACGCCGTCGGCTCGCACGCGCGTCCGATCGAGGTGCACGGGACGGAGGGGTCGCTCGTCGTGCCGGACCCCAACCGGTTCGACGGCGACGTCGAGCTGCGTGCGCTCGGCGCCGGCGGGTGGGAGGTGCTGCCGCCCGAGGCGGGCTTCGAGGGCGCGGGCCGCGGCGTCGGGCTCCTGGAGATGGTCGGCGCGGTCGGCCTGGGCGACGCGCCGTCGTCCCCGCGCGCCGGCGGAGAGGTGGGGCTGCACGTCATGGAGGTCATGTCCGGCCTGCTGGACTCCGCGGCCGACGGCCGCCGGGTCGCGATGACCTCGGCGCCCGACGTGCCGCCGCTCGTGCCGCTCACGCCGACGGACGTCTGGCGGGCCTGATCCGTCAGGAACGGGGCCTGTCCCGCCGTCCGACCGGACGACGGGACGGGCCCCGTTCTCGAAGCGGCGGTCAGCTCGCGGGGGAGATGCTCATCTCGCCCGCGGGCCCCTGCCGGTAGACGGTGAAGTACCCGTCGGTGGCCAGGGCGTTGTCGGCGGTGTCGTCGAGGTAGCTCCACACCGGTTCCCCGTCGACGCGCAGCACCACGCGGACGCCGCCCTCGACGTCCACGGCGCCGAACGTCACCTCGTGGGTCGAGTTCGGCTCGATCACCGTGTTGGGGAACGTGTCGACCATGAAGACGGCGGGGCTCCACCTCTGCATCTCGATGACGTCCTCCTTGATCACCACGAGGTAGCCCGAGCTGCTGTTGGTCCACACCGGGTCGCCGGCCGTCTTCGAGCGCACGGAGAACCCGAACCAGCCGCCGTTGTAGGCACCGACGGAGGCGTCGAACCGGAGCAGCTCGTCGCCGAACTGCGTCGGCCTGAAGCTCCACGCGCCGCGCGGCGCCAGGTGGGCCGCGCCGTCGGCCACCGTCATCCCCTCGCCCGGCGCCCAGGCGGCGGGGTCGAGGATCTCGTCGCCGAGCGACGTCACGGGATGGTCGGCCGCCCGCACCGTCACGGAGGACGACGCCGCGAGGCCGGGCACCACGGTCGACGTCGCCGTGATCGTGGCCGTGCCGGCCGCGACGCCGCGGACCACGCCCTTCGCATCGACGGTCGCGACGGACTCGTCGCTCGAGGTCCACCCCAGCCCGGTGCGCGTGGCGTCCGCGGGGGTGAACGACGGCGCGAGCGGGTGCGTCTCGCCCGGCTCGATCGTCGCCTCGGCCGGCGCCAGGGTGAGCCCGTCGGGGTCGACGCCCACGAGCGAGAACCGCACGTCGTCGAAGTCCAGCGACGCGAAGCCCTGCACGTAGAAGCCGACCTTGCCGGCGCCGTCGGGCGCCGGGTTGGCACCCGCCACGACCTGCTCGCCGTCGAGCAGCACCCGCACGCCGCCGGCCGTCACCACGACGCGCACGTCGTACTGGGTGGACGGCTCCAGCCCCTCGCCCGCGGGCAGCGTCACCTCCTTCACGGTGCCCCAGGCGGAGTCGAAGATCGTCCATGTCGAGCCGGCCGCCGCGTGGCGGTAGCGGACATACCCGCCCGGCGTGCTGCCCGTGCGGTCGTAGACGAGCATCTGGCCGCCCTCGGGCACCTCGGCGGGCGTCGTCACCGTGAAGTCGAGCGCGTACTCCGTGAAGGAGCGGTCGAGCTGGGAGTTGGCGCCGTTCTTGATCCGGTAGACGTGGTCGCCCGTGCCGTCGTCGACGATCGCGCGGTTCGGGTCGGTGGCCCAGCCGTTGCCGCCCGTCTCGAAGTCCGTGGAGTGCAGCACGCCGTCGCCGGCGGCCACCGTCACGGTCATCTCGTCCCGGACGCCCGCGTCGGCCTTCGCCTCCGCGGTCACGGTCACCTCGCCGGGCGCGACGGCGGTGAGGATCCCCGCGGCGCTGACGGTCGCGACCTCCGGGTCGCTGGAGGTGTAGGTGACCGCCTGCTGCGTCGCGTTCCACGGCACCGCCTGCGCGGCCACCGACACCTCGTCGCCGAGCGTCACCGCCAGCTGGTCCGCCGGCAGCACCAGGGACTCGAGGGCCACGCTGTCCGGCGTCTGCGACTGGCCCACGTGGCCGTCCGTGCCGATCTCGGCGAACGGGATCGCCTGGAAGCCGGGGACCTGGTCGAAGACGGCGGCGTCCGCACGGAGCGTCCAGTCGCCGTTCGCCGCGTCGACGAAGCCCGGGTCGGTGTCCGTGACCCAGTTGTCGCCGTAGTTGAGCAGGTTCTTCGTGTCCAGCGCGCCCTCGGCGTTGACGTCGGGGTTGCGCTTGCGGTTCGGGTTCCACACGACGTTCTTCGCGAACGTGGAGTGGTTCGGGAAGTAGTGGTCGTCCTCGAAGAAGTGCCCCAGCTCGGGGTACTTCTCCAGGTAGGGCGTGCCGACGAAGTCCTTGTTGTCGGCGAACACCTTCTGCCACTTCGGCATGTACACGCGGTCGACGGTGTTGCCCTCGCCGTCGCCCATCCACTGCGTGTAGTTGTCGTACGGCACCTTCGTGTCGACGAACACGTTGTTCGTGGCGTCGATGTAGTCGGCGGAGCCCGACTTGATGGCGTCGTTGCCCAGGTTCACGAAGACGTTCTGGCTGATCTCCAGGTCCCACGTGAAGTTGTCGGCGTAGATGCCCTCGATGCCGTCCTTGCCGACGCCGATGTCGTGGAAGTAGTTCTGCCGGAACACGTGACCGCGCTGCTGGGGCGTCTCGCCGGAGTTCATGTAGACGGCGCCGAGGTCCTGGAACGTCTTGCAGACGTCGTAGACCTCGTTCTGCTCGAACAGGTGGTCGTTGCCGTGCACGATGACGCCGGGGTGCGGGGCGTCGTTGATCTCGTTCCCCCGCGCGACGTTCCCGACGCCGTCGAACATCACGCCCGGGTTGTACGCCTTGTGGTAGTACGCGAAGTCGTGGATGTGGGAGTCCTCGACGCGGTTGCGGCCGGGCGCGAGGGTCGTCTTGTCGCCGCCCTGGAGCACGACGCCGACCCCGCCGACGTGGCGGATGTCGCTGGAGACCACGGCGTGGTCCGTGCCGCCCCGGTTCACCGGGATGCCGTCGTACGTGTACCGGCCGGGGGAGTTGATGAGCACGCCGCCGTCCGTGAAGTTCTGGACGTCGCTGTGCGAGATCGTCACGTGGCTCCCGCCGAGGATGACGGCAGCGGTGGCGCGCCCGTACTCGAGCACCAGGTCGTCGAACGTCACGTACGACGCCCCGTCCGTGCGGATCATCGGCTCGTCGAGCGTCGTGACGACGGGGGCGCCGCGCTGCGCCAGGAACGACGCGTTCGGCACGAGGTAGAGCACGCCGGCGTCGCGGTCGATGTAGTACTCGCCCGGGGCGTCGAGCTCCTCGAGCAGGTTCTGCGCGAAGTGGAAGTCCGGGTACCAGGTCTTCATGAGGCCGGACATCTCGCCGTACCGCAGCGTGATGGTGCGCGCGTCGGTGTCGATGGCGGCGATCTTGTTGTACGACCACTCCCAGCTCTGGCCGAAGATGCCGTCGAGCCAGATGTCCTTGGCCTGCGTCCAGTACTGGGGCCGGTTGTAGGAGTAGCTGAAGGTGCCGCCGCGCTCCTGCAGGTCGGCGTCGTCCTTGGTGGGGCCGGCGTCGACGATCTTGTTCATCTGGACGGTGTCCTTCGCGGCGCCGGCGTTGGGCCAGCGCGCGAGGGTCATGTCCTCGCCGTCCACGTACAGCTCCATGGGCGGCGTCGTGCTGACGTCGTTGGCCTTCCAGTAGCCGTGCCGGCTGAGCTGGCCGTAGTCGTCGATGCCGAGCGCGCCCAGGTCGATCTGGAGGACGTCGTCGCGGGCGGACGTCTCGACGATCCGGTCGAGCACGCCCTGGTCGGTGACGGGGGCGAAGCCGTCGTAGGGCAGCTCCTTGCCGCCCGTCAGCGTCGCGGTCTCGCCGGGGTAGGAGGCGTAGGTGACGGGGGCGTCGGGGGTGCCGGAGTCCTCCGGGCCGAGGCGGAACGACGACGAGCGCTCGTACGTGCCCTCGCGCAGGTAGACGGTGACGCCCTTCTTCCGCTGCCCCTTCGACAGCGCGCGGACCGCGTCGCGGGCGCCTTCGAGGGTGGCGAGGGGCCGCTGCTGCGTCCCCTTCGCGTCGTCGTCGCCGGAGGGGGAGACGTACAGGGTGGTGCCGGTCTTGGCCTGTGGTGCGGCGTCGGGGGGATCCGCGTGCGCGGCGGTCTGGGTCCCTGCGACGAGCAGGGACGTCAGCAGCAGTGCTGACAGGGGTCGCTTCATTGCGAGTGCTCCGACCTCTCGTGGGGTCACGGGTAGTCGGGGCGACGCGGGTGCGCCGCGCCCGGATCGTCAAGCATCGGCAGGTTACATTAATCGATAATCGCTGACAATGAGGTGCTGACGGCCCCGACCCGCTACGGTCGGACCCGCACGCCACTCGAAGGAGAGCTCATGACCCGCAGCGCCACCCCCGGACGACTCGTCTTCGTCGGGGACTCCATCACCGACGCGGGCCGCGACCGCGGCGACGTCACGTCGCTCGGCGACGGCTACGTGAGCCTCGTCGCCCGCGCCCTGCCGGACGCCGAGGTGGTCAACGTCGGCGTCGGTGGCGACCGCGCCGTCGACCTGGAGGCCCGGTGGGAGCGCGACGTCGCGCCGTCGGCCCCGGACGTCCTCACCGTGTATGTCGGGGTCAACGACACCTGGCGCCGGTTCGACGCCGGCGACGCGACGGGCGCCGAGGCCTTCGAGGCCACGTATCGCCGACTCCTCGTCCGGGTCGCGGCGCCCGACGCGGGCGGCCCGCGGCTCGTGCTGGTCGAGCCGTTCCTGCTGCCGGTGCGCGACGAGCAGCGAGGCTGGCTGGAGGACCTGGCGGGCAAGCGGGACGTCGTGGCACGGCTGGCCGCCGAGACGGGGGCGGCCCTCGTGCCGCTGCACTCCCTGCTCACGCGGGCGGCCGAGAGCGCGGGTGCGGCCACCCTGGCGCCCGACGGCGTCCACCCGACGCCGTCGGCGTCGCGCATCATCGCGGACGCGTGGCTGGCCGCCTTCCACGGCGAGGACGCACAAACGATTGTCGATAACGAGGCTAGGCTGCAGGGATGACGGACGCGCTCAGCTCGATCGGGGGCCTGGAGCGGGGGCTCCTGTCGGACCAGATCTACGACCTCGTGAAGTCGATGATCAAGACGTCGCAGCTCGCGCCGGGGGAGCAGCTCGTCGAGTCCCAGCTCGCCCGCCGCCTCCAGGTCAGTCAGGCGCCGGTGCGCGACGCCCTCAAGCGGCTCTCGCACGAGGGGCTCGTGACGCACGTGCGGCACCAGGGCAACTTCGTCGCGCAGTACTCGGAGGAGGAGGCCCACCAGGCCAAGCAGGCACGCGTCGCGCTCGAGGCGCTCGCCGGCCGGCTCGCCTGCGGGCAGCTCGCGCCCGAGACCCGCTCCAGCCTGGAGAAGGTCATCGACGAGATGCACGGCGCCGTCGACGCGCACGACCTCCCCGCGTTCCGCGAGCTCGACTTCACCTTCCACCGCGCGGTCATCGAGGCCAGCGGCAACGGCTACCTGCCGCGCATGTGGGACATCATCGAGCCCAGCCTGCGGTCGATGCACCTGCTGGGCGACCCGGAGTTCACGGGCGACTGGCACCAGGTGGCCGACTGGCACCGCAGCCTCCTGGACGTCCTCGACGCGGGCGACGGCGACGCGGCGTCCACGCTCTTCGAGGCGCACGCGGCGGGGACGCTGCTCGACGACGAAGGCCCCGACGGGCCCGACGACACCGGAGGCAGCGCTGGCTGACGCCCTCGCGGGCGGCCGGCTCCTCGCGGGCTACGGGTGCGCGGCCTCGTGGGCGAGGATCGCGGTCTGGGTACGGTTCGTCGTCCCCAGCTTGCTCATCGCGCTCGCGAGGTAGGCCTTGACGGTCGACTCCGCGAGGTAGAGCCGCGCGGCGATCCCGGCGTTGGAGAGCCCGTCGGCGAGCGCCTCGACCACGTCCCGCTCCTTGGGGGCGAGACGGTCCAGACGGCGGCGCGCCTCGGCCCGCCGCCCGGAGGTGTCGTCGCCGGCGGCGGCCAGCAGGTGCCGCGTCACCGCCGGCGAGAGGATCGCGTCACCGGCCACGGCGGCCCGGATGCCCTGGTGCAGCTCGTCGGGGGTGGAGTCCTTGAGCAGGTAGCCGGTCGCGCCGGCCCGCAGCGCGGGGAGCACGTAGTCGTCGGTGAGGAAGCTCGTGAGCACGACCACGGCGGTCTCCGGGTGCTCACGGCGGACGGTGAGGGTCGCGTCGAGGCCGTCCATGACGGGCATCCGCATGTCGAGGAGAAGCGCGTCGGGACGCTCCGCCCGCACGAGACGCACCGCCTCCGCCCCGTCGGCGGCCTCGCCGACGACCTCGAGGTCCGCGGCGGACTCGACGAGCCGGACGATGCCGGCGCGCAGCAGCGCCTCGTCGTCGGCCACCACCACTCGGATCATGCGGTCCTCCTTGGCAGCACGGCGCTGAGGCGGAAGCCGCCGGTGGCCAGGGGAGCGGCGTCCACGGTGCCGCCGAGCAGCGCCACCCGCTCCCGCAGCCCTGCCAGCCCGAAGCCGCCGGCGGGGAGGCGGGTCGGCGGGGCGGTCGGCGGCCCGTTCTCCACGGACACGCGCAGCTCGCCGTCCGCGTCGGCGAGCCGGATCGTCGTGGGTGCGCCCGGCGCGTGCCGCAGCACGTTGGTGAGCCCTTCGTCGACCACCCGCACCGCCGTGCGATCGACGACGTCAGGTGGTGTGTGCGCGGCGACGGCGCCGACCACCTCGACGGGCTGCCCGGCCCGTCGCGCCTCGTCGACCCGCGCCTCCAGCTCGGCGGCGGTGTCGCCCGCGCCGGTCCCTCCGGCGGTGGTGCCGCCGTCGACGTCCAGGGCCCGGAGCACGGTGCGCATCTCGGCGAGGGCGGCACGACAGCTGGTGGCGATCTCACGCGCGGCGCGCCGGACCTCGTCGTCGGGCGTGGCCGTCCCGAGCACCTCGGCCTCGACGACCGCGTAGCTCATCCGGTGGGACACGACGTCGTGCAGGTCCCGGCCGAGCGCAGCCCGCTCGGCCGCGCGCGCCTGCGCCTCCGCCCGGACGGAGGCCTCCGTGTCCGCCTCCTGCTGGATGCGCTGGAGGCGGCCCGCGGCGTACGCGAACAGGATGATGAGGATCCCCGCCCACAGGAGGCTCGGCCCCGTCGGTTCCGATGTGAGCAGCCAGGTGGGCCACGTGAAGGTCACCGTGGCGAGGATCGCCCCGATGCTCGTGCGCGACGACGCCACGAACAGGCCCGTGGCGTGCGCGGCGCCGAGGACGGCGACGACCGGCGTGACGAGGCCGGCGAGGACGCATCCCGCCAGGACGAGCAGAGGGTGCCGGGACCGGGCGAGGAGCAGCGCGGCGGCCCCGAGCTGGGCCGCCGTCTCGGCCCACGTGGGGGCCCAGCCGAAGCCCGAGCCGGCCCGGAACAGCACCAGGAGGAGGCCGCCCACGGCGCAGACCGAGGCGACGAGCACGTCGATCCGCGTCCGGGCGGGGTCCACGGCCTCAGCGTAGCCAGCCTGCGCGAGACGGCGACCGCACCGGCGCGCACAGATACCGACGTTCGGAGGTAGGGGAGGCCATCGTTCGGGCGTGCCGCGGGTGGGGCCTCCGGCGGGACGGTGGAGGCATCAGAAAGCCCCACCACATCGAGGGATGATCATGAAGGTCCGTCGCACCGCCACCGTCTCTGCCGTCTCCGCCGCCCTCGCGCTGGGCGCGCCGCTGGCGGCCTTCGCCGGGGAGGGGGACACCACGGCCCCTCCGCAGCCGGAGTCCTCCGCTCCCGCGACCGATCCGGCGCCCGCCGAGGAGGGCCGCGACGGCGACGGGTCCGGCGACGCGGAGACCTCGTCGTCCTCCGGTGCGACGACGTCTCCGAGCACCTCGGCCTCGTCCGAGACGGTCGCCGCCGAACCGGCCGAGCCTGCCGAGCCGGCTGAGCCTGCCGAGCCTGCCGACCCCGTCGTCGCCCCGGCGCCCGACCAGACGACCGACGCGGCGACCGACGAGTCGACCGACGCGGAGCCGGCCGCGGAGAGCGGCTCCGGCGCAGCCGACGAGACGGCCGACGACACGGCCGACGAGGCCGCCGGAACCTCTGAGGACGGCGAGCCCGCACAGGAGGAGGCACGGACCTCCGACGAGGCGCCGTCGGCGACGACGGCCAAGGACACCGCTGCTGAGGACGCCGCTGCCGAGGACACCGCGCCGGCAGGCGCACCCGCGACAACCGCCCGGGGCGCCGCCCCTGCGGCGTCGTTCCTCGCGGCCACCTCCGCCGCCTACCCCGACTCCGCGTACGAGCCGCACTGGCACGACGGCGGTCAGGACGGCTTCTCCTGCGACTACTGGTACTTCCTGGAGCCCGCCGAGGGCGGCTCGGGCAAGGACTGGAGCGGCTGGGGCGGGCAGCCGCAGCTGCACATCCTCCACCACACGCTGGTGGACGACGACGGCACCGTCCACATGGTCTACGACCGGGACATCGCCGGCTCGTGGTACCACGCCTGGTCGGGCGACGAGAGCGTCACGCCCGACGCGGACGGCATCCACTGGGAGAACACGTCCGCCCAGCAGACCGTGCTCGTCAACGGGTACAAGGGCGGCAACGACCTGACCGCGCGGGCGGCCGACGCGCAGCGGCTGTTGGAACGCGCCGGCGTGACCCTCAAGCCCGGCACGAGCTGGGAGACGTACCTCGGCTGGTACCAGTCGTCCATCGACGCCGGCCAGTACACGCAGGAGCAGGTGCGCGAGTGGTGGCAGCAGCAGGTGGACAGCGAGCGCGAGCGCCTCCTGGACTACACGGCGTACGAGGCCACCCAGTTCGCCGTCTGGTACTTCTCCACCGGCCACGAGGTGATGGGCCTGCTGTTCGACGTCGACGCGAACAACCACGTCACCGTCTCCGAGAAGGCGCTGCAGCAGTTCGAGGCGTCGGACGAGGACTGGACGCGCAACTGGGACGAGGGCTACAACAGCGACCGGCGGGCGACGCTGAAGACCGCGGCCTGGCTGATCGAGCAGGGTCTGACGACGAACGTGGTCATGCCGCAGCCCGGCTTCACCAGCAACGGCTACGTGCGTCACGCCGACGGGACGACCGACTACGGCTTCACGGCCTCGCTGGTCGGCGGGACCGGCGACGTCCACGTCGAGCTCCGCACGGCGGACGGCGCCCCGGTGCCTGACGGCGTCGTGCTCGTGGACGCGCAGGGCCGCGTCGTCGACAGCGTCACCCCGGGACAGAAGGTGTTCGTCCGCGTCCCCGCCGGGACGAAGGTCGCCGACCTCCCGACGTTCCAGCTCTGGGGCTCCGCCGAGGGCACCGAGCAGGGCAGCCCGCACTTCTACACCGGCTGGGACCACAACAACCACGGTGAGGGGACGACCGACCCCGAGACGGGGCAGTGGACGCCGTCCCAGTTCCAGCACTGGTTCATCGGCCTGGGCGAGCTCGACCGTCCCTCGACCGCCTGGGACTGGGTCGGTGTGACGCTGGCGGACGAGCCTGAGGACCCGACCGACCCGACCGACCCGACCGACCCGACGGACCCGACGGACCCGACGGACCCGACGGACCCGACGGACCCGACGGACCCGACGGACCCCACGGACCCCACGGACCCGACGGACCCCACGGACCCCACGGACCCCACGGACCCCGCCGACCCGGCTGACCCGGCGGACCCGGCTGGCCCCGCCGACCCGGCTGGCCCCGTCGACCCGGCTGACCCGACGAACCCTGCCCACCGCACGGACGAGGGCGGCACCTCGGGCCGGACCCCCGCCCCGAGCGCGCCGGTGTACGTCAGCCACGAGGGCACCGTCGTCGCGGCGGCGGACTCGGCGGACCCGACCAACCTCGGCCCGTCGTCGGACGCGCGACAGACGGCGCAGGTCGCCGTCACCGCGCCGGAGCGGTTGGCGCAGACCGGCAGCGACCCGGCCCTGCTCGCCGCGAGCGCGCTGATCGTGCTCACCGGCACCGGGCTCGTCCTGGCCGGACGCCGGCGCCACGGGGACGCCGACGCGACGCACGTCGAGTGACCGGACGCTGACCGCGCGGGCCTCGCACCTCCGGGTGCGGGGTCCGCGCGTCGTCGCTATGTCCGCGACCTCTTCACCACCCCCCGCGGGTGAAGTTCTGGCAACGGGCGGTGCTCAACTCCTCGGCTGACCGGGTGCTTTGCACAGCTGGTCGTGTGCGTGCTCGCCGTTGCCCGGTTGCTGCAGGCTGCTTTCCCTCCAAGGCTTGCCAGGTACGACGTGGACTCGGCGACCATCGTGGTGGACCTGCCCGTCCAGGTCACGTCAGTCTCGGGCCTACCGGCAGGGTGCACCTACGCCGCATCCACCGACGACGTGACGTGCACGACCGGCGCGATCGCTCACGGTGACGAGTTCGCCGGTTCCTTCAACGCCAACCTGGGCCTGTTGTCGATCGGCCAGCTGCCCGCAACGGCGACCCGGACCACGTCTGCACCGACAGACCCGGACGCGACGAACGACACGGCGTCGGCGAACTGCAGCGTCCTCACCAGCCTGCTGGTCTCCTGCCCCTGACAGGCACCAGGGTTCGGTCCGCGGCGCTGGCCGCGGGCCGAACTCCTGCCCGAGTGTCTCGTCGCATGGCCATCCTTCCTCGCGTCACGACATCCGATGGAACCGTGCCTGACTGTCGTAGCCCTAGTCAGGCTGGACGACGGTCGTCTCCGCGAGCGAAGGCGTGTCCAGCACCGAGATCCGCATGGAGTCGACGACGGTTCGTAGAGGGGTCGGGTGCGGGTCGACGGGCCAGTCAGCTCCGCCCGCCGTCCCGAACAGGGCCATGCCGCGCGGAACGGTCGTGCTGAACCGGAGCGTGTGCCAGATCCCGTCGAACCCGGCCGCGTCGAAGGCTCGTGCCCACGCTTGGGGCACGTCGTAGGGCGTCATGTGGCACAGCTCGTTGCTGATGACGCCGTGGGAGATGGCGTCCTGGTGCTGGGTGTGCGCGAGGCGCATGTCCCGCGGGAGGGTGAGTGCCGAGACGTACCGGTCGCGCAGGAGGGCCGCCGCGACGAACCCGGCGTCTGCGACGTCGGCACCGATGAACTCGCGTGCGGCGGCCTCGGGGCGCGAGGCGAGGTAGCAGGTGCCGCGGGGAGGGTCGAGGTCGAACCGGCCCTTGCGGTTCGAGCTGAAGTACCACGGCGGCAGGTGGTGCTGGCGGTACCACAGACGGCCAGCCTGGATCCTCTTGTGAGGGAACGCAGCAAGGTCCACTCCTTGGCGGGGTGGACCTTGCTGCGTCTCGTCGCGCCGCTGCGTCATGCGGCGGCTGACCAGCGGTCGGCGGTCTCTACGGCCAGGTCGACCGCGGCGCTGCCATAGCGTTCCCACGCTGCGGGATCGGTGACCACCTGTCGCGGCGTCTGGCCGTCGAGGGCGGCCGCCGGCGTCGCGAACCAGGTGGCGCGGATCCACCCGTCCTGGTCATCGATCGCGCCCAGCGGCCCCAGCAGGTCGAGGACCTCGGGCCGTACCCGACCCCGGTCGAACTGGAACACCGGGAACAGGCTGTGATGGTCCCGCGTGATCACGCGCAGCAGCCCGTTTCGCCTCCGGCGCTGGTCGACAGCCTGACGCGTCACGTCCCCGAACAACCGCCGCACGCCCGCGATGTCGTAGAAGGGGCCCACGAGCGCGTCGTAGGTGGTCCGCCTGGGCAACGCCCCGACCATGGCGCGAGCGATCTCGACGACGTCGTCCGTGCGGGGCTCGACGTCGTCCGGCAGCTGCGCGATCTGGCGAGCCACCTCCTCGGTGAGCTCCTGCTTGAACTGTGTCGACATCGCACGTCCCTCCACTGTCAACGCCGTCAACCCAGGCTAAGGCGCGTCGTCAACGGCGTCAATCTAGATCGCTCGATCAGGACGGGCGCGACCCGAGCGCCTCCCACTCCGGGCCCAGGACGGACCACACCTCGATGTCCTGCCGCACGCCGCGATACTCGTGGTGCTCGCGCAGCACGCCGTCGCGCTGCATCCCCAGCCGGCGGGCGACGGCGATGCTCGGCGCGTTGCCCGACGCCGCCCACCACTCGACGCGGTGGATGCCGCGCTCCCGGATCGCCCAGTCGATGATCAGCCGCGACGCTCGCGTCACCAGGCCGCGCCCCGCCGCCGCCGGCTCCAGCCAGCAGCCCGCCTCGGCCGTGCCCTGCGCCACGTCGAACGTGCGGAACAGGACCCCGCCCACGAGCCTCCCGTCCCACCAGATCCCGTAGAGCCGTCCGGTGTCCGTGGCCGCCTTCTGCGCGTACGCGGCGAGGAACGAGCGGCTGCTCTCAAGGTCGGTGATCCGGTCGGGCAGGCCGACGAACTGCCCGATGAACTCCCGGCCGCGGTCGATGCTCGCCAGCAGCTCCTCCGCGTGCCACGGCTCCAGCGGGCGCAGCTCGGCGCCGTCGTCCCCGAGGGACCTCGCGAACATCGTTCCTCCACAGCGTCGGGACGTCGTCGGGACGTCGCCGCAACGCGCGCCGCCGACGAGAACGGCACGAGCGTAGCGAGGCCCTGGTCACGTCCGCGTCCGCCCCCGGGTGCGTTCGGCCTGGTCGGCGCAAGAACGGCCGGGCGACGCCGAAAAACGTCCGCGCAGATACCGGGCCGGGGCCCCGCGCCTCGCTACGATTCGGCCGTGGAGTCGGGATGGTTCGAGGCGGCGACGGCGGGCAGCGCGGTCGGCCGGGAAGCCCGGGCGGTCGCGTGGGAGGACACCCCGCTGGGCCCGCCGAGCGGGTGGCCGGTCGCGCTGCGGCATGCCGTCCGGCTGTGCTTCTCGACGCGCTTCCCCGTGATGCTGGTGTGGGGCCCGGACCTCACCCTGATCTACAACGACGGCTACCGCGACATGCTCGGCACGGACAAGCACCCGGGCGCGCTGGGAGCGCCGGCCGCGGCGGTCTGGGCGGAGATCTGGGACGACGTCGGCCCGCTGTTCGAGCGCGTCCTCGCCACCGGGGAGCCGACGTGGAGCCGGGACCTGTCCCTGCACATGAACCGGTCGGGGTTCGACGAGGAGACCTACTTCACCTTCTCCTACAGCCCCCTGCTGGACGACGAGGGTCGGATCGCCGGCGTCCTCGACATCGCGACGGAGACCACGCAGGAGGTCGTGATCCAGCGCCGGCTCGGCACGCTGGGGGAGGTGCACGCCGCGCTCCCGACGACGTTCGACGACCTGCCCACGTTCCTGCGTCCCGTGCTCGACCTCCTGGCTCGCAGCGCCGACGTGTCACGCGCGGCGGTCTACGACGCGTCCGGCCTGGACCTCGTCCTGGAGGCTGGTGGGGCCGCGGTCGCAGGCGAGCGCGACCTCGTCGCCCGCGCTCTCGGCTCGGGCCAGCGGCTGACGTCCGAGGGCGCGGTGGTGAAGCCGGTGCGCTCCGGGGTCGGCAGGGGCATCCTCGCCGTGCTGGTGCTGCACCCCACGTCGACGCGGCCCTGGGACGCCGACTACGCACGCTTCCTGGCCGTCCTGGCCACGACGATCGCGGCGACCCTGCGCGACGTCGTCCGGCGCCGGGCCGCGGACGACGACCTCCGCCGTCGTGCCCGGCGCTCCGAGGAGGAGCGGGTACGGGCCACCGAGGTCTCCCTCGCCCTGCAGCGGGCCGTGCTCACCGACCCGCCGCAGCTCGACGACCTCCAGGTGGTGGTGCACTACCAGCCGGCGGCCCTGGAGCGGGACATCGGCGGGGACTGGTACGACGCCTTCGCGACGCGCGACGGCGCGACCACGCTCGTCATCGGCGACGTCGTCGGCCACGACCTCGGGGCCGCGGTGGCGATGGGGCAGCTGCGCGCCCTCGTGCGGGCCATCGCCTACGACAACAGCAGCGAGACCCCGGCGCGGGTCCTCGAGCGGGTGGACGCGGCCGTCGACGGGCTGCTCGTCGAGGGGGCGGGCACGGCGACGGTGCTGGTCGCCCGGGTCGAGCAGACGGAGGACCAGCAGCGCCGCGGGGCGCGCACGGTGCGATGGTCCAGCGCCGGTCACCTGCCCCCGGTCCTGGTCCGCGCCGACGGGACGAGCGAGGTGCTCTGGGTCCGCAACGACCTCGTGCTCGGCGTGATGCCGACCACGGCCCGTCGGGACCACGTCGTCGAGGTCCAGCCGGGCGACACGCTGGTGCTGTACACCGACGGCCTCGTCGAGAACCGCGGCGACTCGCTGCGGCTGCGGGTGGCGCGGCTCGCCCGCGTGCTGGAGGGCACGCACGCGGCCGAGCTCGACGACCTGCTGGCCGCCGCGCTGACGGGGATGCTGTCCGAGACGGTCGAGGACGACGTCGCCATCGTCGCCGTGCGTCCCCGACCGGAGGGTGCGGCGGCGTCGTCCGGGCGGTCAGGCGACGACGCCGTAGAGGCGGCGGGCCGTCCCGGACCAGAGGGCGTCCTCGCCGGCCCCGGAGAGGGGCGGGAGGGCGCGGGCGGTGCGGTGCACGACCTCGTCGTAGAGGGCGACGCGCGCTGACATCGGCCAGTCGCTGCCGAACAGCAGCCGTTCCGGGCCCAGCAGTGCGACGGCGGCGCCGACGGCCACGGCGAGGCGGGCGTCGTCGTCGGGCGCCGTCGTGAGGAGACCGGACAGCTTGGCGTGCGCGCGCGGGTGCGCGGCGAGGGCGGCGAGCCCGTCGTGCCAGGCGCCGTCGGGCGCCCCGGCGCCGAGCCCCAGATGACAGACGACGACGTCGAGCGCGGGGTGGCGGGCCGCGAGGGCCGCGACCGCAGGGAGCTGCGCGGGCCGCACGAGCGTCTCGAGCACCCGGCCCGTCGCGGCCAGGCCCTCGCACAGGGTGTCGAGACCGGCGACGTCGGACAGGTCCGCGGCGCCGCCCGGGACGGCGAGCCGGACGCCCGCGACCCGGGCGGCTCCCCCCGCGGCGTCGTCGTCGACCACCGGCTGCGCCGCCCCGGCCCACGCGGCGGGGTCGCCGGGACGGGCGTCGTACTGCAGCACGACCGGCCCGGGCAGCGGGCCGTGGGCGTCGGCCTGCCGCACCAGCCAGCGCGCCTCGTCCTCGGTGTCCGCGGCCTGCACGGCGACGGCGGCGCGGACCGGCACCGGCGACGTCCCGGTGGCGCGCGCGAGGTCGTCGGCCCCGACCCGGGCGGGCAGGCCGAGGCCGTCCCGGAACCAGGAGATCCGCATGGCCGCCGTGTCCCACAGGTGGACGTGCGCGTCCACGACCCCGCCCACCGTCCCGGCGAACCAGGGGGGTATGAAGGTGGGGGCGCGGGGGGACGGAGTTTACACCACGGAGGGCCCCCGGGGGGGGGGGGTGGCCGGCGC
>NZ_JBSHCR010000035.1:0-27813 GCF_053615895.1 Isoptericola sp. NPDC055881 | reverse complement strand
GCGGTCCCGTAACCAGTATATCCGCTGGGCCGCGGTGACCCACTGGTGGAGGGGCGGGACCACGACCCCGCCCACCGTCCCGCCGAACAGGTGGTTACTCACGTTCTCAGCGCTGGGAACGTGAGTAACCACCTGTTCGGCACCCTGGGGTGGGGGTGTCACGGTCACGGTCACGGTCTGACGGCGGTCGGCGCCGCGACGGCGTCGAGCTCGGCCCACAGGGTCTCGGGGACGACGGCGTCCGCGGCGTCGGCGAAGACGTCCACCTCGCCCGGGGTGCGCGCCCCCACGACGACGGCCTCCACGCCCGGCACCCGCAGCGGGTAGCGCGCGGCCGCGGTCGGGAGGTCGACGCCCGCCGCCTCGCACGCCGCAGCCATGCGCAGCGCGCGCTCCACCTGCCCGGGCGACGCGGGGTGGTAGTCGAAGAACGGCGCGGCGACCGGGTCCGCGAGCACGCCGGAGTTGTACACCCCCGCGGCGACCACCCCGACGCCGCGCTCGCGGGCGGCGGGCAGCAGGTCGTCCAGCGCCGTGCGGTCGAGGAGGGTGACCCGGCCGGCGGGCATGACGACGTCCAGCACGCCCGCGGCCTCGCGCACGAACCGTGCGACGGGCTCCGTCTGCACCATGCCCACGCCGACGGCGCGCACGACGCCCTGGTCGCGCAGCTCCAGCAGCGCGGGCAGCGCACCGCGCAGGGCGGCGTCCACGTCCTCCGGGTCGTGCAGGTACAGCAGGTCGACGCGGTCGGTGCGCAGGCGCGCGAGGCTGCCCTCGAGCGACCGCAGCACGCCGTCGCGGCTCAGGTCGCCCACGGTGCCCGTGCCGGTGCCGCCGGTGGGGACGGCGGCGCCGTCCGCGTCGACGATCGTGCGCCCGATCTTCGTCGCCAGGACCACGGTGTCGCGGTCGACGCCGGCCAGCGCGGCGCCGAGGCGCTGCTCGCTGACCCCCGCGCCGTAGTGCGGCGCCGTGTCGAAGAAGCGGATCCCGCGCTCCAGCGCGCGGCCGACCGTCGCCTCGGCGTCGGCCTGCGCCACCGGGGTGAACAGGTTGCCGATCGGGGCGCAGCCGAGCCCGAACGACGACGCGGCGACGGTGTCCGCGCCGCCGCCGTCACCGTCGCCGGCCGCCGTCAGAGGGCGGAGCCCTGCGCGGAACGCCATGCCTCGAACTCCCCTCGCGTGTCGGGGGTCAGCGGGTAGTAGTCGCTCAGGCGCGCGCCCTCGTCGAGGCGCAGGCGGCTGAACCCCTCCCACTCCTCGTGGTCCTGCGCGGAGGCGACCACCTGGTCGGCCATCGCGCGGGGCACGATGACGGGGCCGTCGTCGTCGGCGACGACGAGGTCGCCCGGCATGCACAGCACGCCGCCGACGGCGACGGGCACGTCGAAGGCCCACGGGAACAGCTCGGACTGCGAGGCGTAGTGCGGCGTGACGCCGGTGGACCACACCGGCAGGCCCAGGTCGCGGATCTTCCCGGAGTCGCGGATGCGGCCGTCGACGACCATGCCTGCCCCGCCCTTGCGCTGGAAGTAGCGCGCGAGGATGTCGCCCACGCACCCGGAGAAGCGGCTGCCGTACGCCTGGACCACCAGCACGTCGCCGGGCTGCACGGTCTCCAGCACGTGCCACAGCGCCGTGTGCCGCTCCACGTACTCCTGCTCGTCGCCGGCCGCGAGGTCCTCGCGCTGCGGCATGAACTGCAGCGTGAGGGCGGAGCCGACCACCTGGTACCCCGGCTTGAGCGGCCGCGGCCCCTCGACGAACGAGTGCCGGATGCCGAGGCCGTGCAGCTTGGCGCAGGCGGTCGCCGAGGACACCCGGCCCAGCCGCTCGACGGCCGCCGCGTCCGCCCGCTCGAACGCCGGGCCGCGGACCGGCAGCGTGACGTCGGGCCGGACGAGGCCCGCGGTCGGGTCGGCGGGCATCCCGTCGGTGGTGAGGGCTTGGGTCATGGTCAGGCTCCTTCGTGGTGCAGCAGGTGGTGCCGCGGCGCGGTCGTGGCAGGCGCGGTGAGCAGGACGACGTCCGCGCGGTGGCTGGGCGGCAGCTCGACGAGCAGGTCGGGCGCGTCGAGCGGCACGGTGGCGGTCGAGCGCGCCCCGGCGACGCCGGCCGACGCCGTCGAGGGGCCCGGCCAGACGCCGCCGTCCTCGCCCCGTGTGACGACGCCCGTGAGGCGCTCCTCGCCGAACCGCGACGGCCGCACCCGCACGCGGCGGGCGTGCGTCGGCGACAGGTTGACGAGGCTCAGCTCGATGCGCCCCGAGCCGTCGGCGTCGCGGTCGAGGCCGCAGACGAGCGCCGCGACATCCGGCGGCAGGCCGGGGCGCCGGCGGTCGGCGTCGGTGTACGCGACCGCCGCGAACGGCAGCCCGCCGTTGTACAGGGTCTGCGGGGTGCCGGTCACGAGCTGCCCGAGCACCTCCGTGACGACCGGGTTGGCGCGCTGCCAGAAGTGCAGGTGCACGGTCTCGGGGTCCACCGGCTCCGCGTCCATCACCGCCACGCGGCGGGCGAGCTGGCCGAGCGCCATCGACAGCGCCCGCTCCGGGTAGTCCGGCAGCGAGCCGTCGAGGAACGCGAGCCACGGCCCCTCGTGGCCCGCCTCCACCTTGTCGCGGAAGGGCCGCACCTCGTCGGAGCCCGGGATGCCGTCCAGCACCCGGTCCAGCCGTTTGCGGTCCGCGTCGTCGCGCGTCCACCACCACAGCCAGGTGGGCAGGTCGAGCTGGAGCGGGCCGAAGTCGAACCAGCCGTCCGCGCCGTACCGGTACGGGACCAGCGTCGTGGGCTCCGCGGCGTGCGGCCCGAGCCGCTCGAGCCAGCTGCCGCGCAGGCTGAAGGGCGTTTCGGTGACGGGTGCGACCACCGCGTGGTCCAGCGCCGTGTCGAGCATGGTGCGCACCAGGTCGAGCGGACCGTCGTCGCGTCCGCCCGGCATGGTGCCCGCCGTCGCGCCCGAGACGAACGACGCGTTGATCGCGCCGATCAGCGTGCTCATGCCCACCGAGTGCAGCCCGTGCGGCCAGGTCCAGCCGTAGTGGCCGCCGTACCACGCGCCGTCGTGCAGGCCGCCGACGGCGCCGTCGGGCGCCACGTTGTCCGGCATGAGGCCGCCCGGGGCGAGCCCGCTGGCGGCGCGCTCGCGCCAGCCGTCCACGTACCGCGTCACCCACGCGGCCGACGCGGCGTCGCCGTCGTACAGCCAGCGGTTGGTGACCAGGGACGTCGCGGCCAGGTTCACCGCGGTGTCCCCGGCCGCCCGGCGCTGCAGCTCGTCACCCATGAGCTGCGCCTTCGCCGGGTCCGCCAGGTCGGCCCATCGCGTGATGCCGGGCAGCCCGTGCAGCGGCAGCCCGTACGCCTCCATGTAGTCGAGCGACGCGGGGTAGGTGAGCCACTCCGTGCCCAGGCCCTCCAGAGGTCCCCGCGCGCCGTTGTGCGGCGCCGTGATGATGTTGCGGGCCGGGTCGTAGTTGCCGTGCGCCGGGTCCGTGTACAGGGCGGCGAACCGGCGGGCGCGCTCGGCGAACCGCTCGTCGCCGGGGTCGGCCGCGCACAGCTGGTAGAAGAACAGCAGCGACTCGCCCTGGTGGAACCAGTCGTACCCGTTCTCGTACTCCCCGGTGAGCATGCCGGCCTCGGCGAGCTGCGCCGTCACGCCCTCGAAGTGGTGCTTCGCCGCGGCGAGGATCTCGTCGCTGCCGCCGAGGGCGTAGAACGCCGGCCAGTTGAAGAACGGCTCGTACAGGTCGTCGACGCCGTCGCGGTGCTCGAAGCCGCCCGCGTGCAGGATGCGGCCGTCGGGCCCGGTGTACCGGGCGGAGAAGAGCCGCCAGGCCTCCTCGGTGGCGTCGAACAGGCGCCGTTCGAGCACGGCCCAGGCGGGGACGTCGTGCAACGGCGTCGTGGGCACGCGGGGTGCCGTCGTCTCGCTCATGTCGGCGCTCAGCCCTTCGTCGCCCCGGCGACCAGGCCGCCGATGATGTGCCGCTGCATGAGGACGAAGAACAGGATCGCGGGGCTCACGGCCAGCAGCAGCGTCGGGAAGACGGTCGTGTAGTCGGTGGAGAACTCGCCCACGGCCGCGTAGACGCCCGTCGTCACGGTGTAGATGCCGGACCCCGGGCCGAGGATGATCTGCGGGCTGACGAAGTCGTTCCAGACGCTGATCGAGTTCAGCACGACGATCGTCGCCACGACCGGCCGCATGATCGGGAAGATGCACGACCAGAACGCCCGGATCTTGCCCGCACCGTCCAGGGCCGCGGCCTCGTCGATGTCACGGGGCACGGTGCGCAGGTAGGCGGAGAACAGGAAGATCGTCACCGGCAGCGTCGCCGCCGTCTCGAACAGGATGAAGCCGGGGATGGTGTTGATGAGGCCCAGCACCCGCAGCACGAACACGACGGGGATCAGCGTCACCTGGCCGGGGATGAACAGCCCGGACACGAACAGCAGCAGCAGGCCCAGGTGCCACTTCGACCGGCCCCGCGCGATGACGTACGCGACCGGGGCGGCGAGCGCGATGCCGCACACGTTGACCAGCGCCACGAACAGCAGCGTGATGCCGTACGCCTTCACCACGTTGAACTTCTCGCTGGTGAGCGCGGCCTGGAGGTACTCCAGGCTGAACGTGTCGGGGGTGATCGCCAGCGGCGACGAGATGATCGCGTCCTGCGGCTTGAAGGCGTTGATCACCATGATGTAGAGCGGCACCAGCATGACGAGCGCTCCCAGGCCGAGCACCACCCACTTGAGGACGGTGCCCGCTCCGGGCCGCTCGCGCCGGCGGCGGCGCGCGGAGGCGGTGTTCGTCGTCGTGCCCGGGGAGGAAGCACCGCCCGCCTGCCCCGGCCGGCTCGCCACGGCCTGCGCGGCCTGCGCCGCCTGCGTCGTCGTCGCCATCAGTCCGCCACCTTCTTCTCCGCGCCGCGTCGCGCGAACGTCACCGCGAGGCCCAGCACCGCCGTCACGACCAGCAGGACCACCGACTGCGCCGCCCCGAACCCGAGCTCGGACTGGGCGAACGAGTCCCGCAGGATCTGGTAGACGATCGTCTGGGTCGAGGCGGCCGGACCGCCGTCGGTCAGGGCCAGGACGATGTCGTAGACCTTGAGCAGCCCCACCAGCGTGAGCACCAGGTTCACCGTGAACACGGGGGCGATCAGCGGCAGCGTCACGTGGCGGAACTGCTGCCACTTCGAGGCGCCGTCCACGGTGGCGGCCTCGTAGTACTCGGTCGGCACCGACTTGATGCCCGCCAGGAACAGGATCATGTTGAAGCCGAAGTGCGACCACACGATCGTGAGGATCACGCTCGCCTTCGCGAACGCGACCTCGGTGAGGAACGGCACCGGCGCGACGCCGAGATGGCTCAGCAGGCCGTTCACCGCGCCCTCGGGGGAGAGCATCGCCGACCACAGGAAGCCGATGATCAGCGCGCTGATGATGTACGGGTAGAAGAAGATCGTGCGCAGCAGCGTGTTCGCGCGGCTGTTGCCCGCGATGAGCGCCGCGATGAAGAGGCCCACCCCGTTGCACAGGACCGTGCCGACGAAGGCGACGACGGCGGTGAAGACCGCCGCGTCCACGGTGCGCGGGTTGCGGAACGCCTCCGCGTAGTTCTCGAACCCGATGAAGGTGAAGCTCAGGCTGTAGCCGTTCCAGTCGGTCAGGCTGAGCACGAACGCCAGGATCATCGGGACGATGAACATCGCGAGGAACACCAGGACGGCCGGGCCGCCCATGACGATCCCGGGGACGCGGTCGCGCCACACGCGCGCCGCGGGGCGCCGGCGCGCGGGCGCCGCCGGGCCCGTGCGCGGTGCGGTCGTGAGGGTTGCCGTTGCCATCGCAGGGGCCTCCGTCGTCGGTGCGGGGCCCGGGCGCGGCGGCTGTGCCGCGCCCGGGCGGGTGGGTGGCGGGGTGGGTCAGCCCACGGTGGAGGCGAACCAGTCGTCCATCGCGGCGTCGACCTTGTCGGCCGGCGTGCCACCGATCAGCGCCTGGGTCTGGGCGTTGATCTCGTCCGAGTAGCCGGTCGGCAGCGTGCGCTCGCCGTAGCCCTGGCCGGTCGGGGTGTACGACTCGGCGGGCGTGTCCGCCACGATCTGCAGCAGCTCCTTGCCGAGGTCGTCCATCTCGTACTCGTAGCCGTCGCGGAAGTTGCCGTCGACCTCGAGCTGGTCCGCGACCGCCGTCTTGTCGGTGACGAGGAACTCGACGAGCTGTGCCGCCGCGTCCTGGTTCTTGCTCGCCTTGAGGATGGAGTAAGGGCTCGCGATGTTCGCGCCCATCGCGGGGGCGGCGACGCCGTCGACGGCCGGGGCGCGGAAGACGCCGATCTCCGGCTTGTCCGCCGCCTTGGCCTCGGTGCCGGCGAACCAGCTGCCCATCGGGTAGATCGCGCTCTTGCCGGACAGGAACGCCTGCTCGGCGTCCGGGTACTTGATGCCCAGCGCGTCCTTGGGGACGTAGCCCTTCGCGACCCAGTCGGCGTAGGTGGCGACGGCGTCGCCGTACGTGTCGGAGAACGTGGCCTCGCCCGCGCTCATGTGGGCGTACCAGTCCGGGTCCTGCCCGACGATCGACGGCAGGCCGAGGGCCTGCAGGGAGTGGCTCGTCATCCAGTCGCCGCCGGTCTGGACCGGCGTCCAGCCCGCGTCCTTGAGCTTGCCGAGGTCGGCGGTGAGCTCGTCGACGGTGGTCGGCACCTCGCTGATGCCGGCCTCCTCGAACGCGGACTTGTTGTAGAACCACAGGCTCTGCAGCTGGAAGCCGATCCCGGCCATGTAGTACTTGCCGTCGATCGAGTACTGGTCGGCCAGCGGGCCGGTCTTCGCCCAGTCGTACCCGGAGAGGTCGACGAGCTCCGGGGCGAGGTCGACGGTCGGGGGCATCGACTGGACGACGTCGGGGGCGTCGCCCGCCGTGAGGAGGCGGGGGAGGGCGGCGGCCACGCCCTCGGCACCCGGGTTCTGGACGACGACGTCGATGTCGGGGTGGGCGTCCTCGAACGGCTTGACGAGGTCGTTCCAGAACTCCTCGGTGAGGTTCGGGGTCACGTTGACGAGCAGGCTGACCTCGGTGGTGCCGCCGGCGCTGCCGTCGTCGTCGGAGCCGGCGCAGCCGGTCAGGGCGAGCGCGGCCACCGTGAGGGTGCCCACGCTCGCGAGGGTGCGGTGCTTGATCATCGTTGATCCTCTCGGGTCGCCGCCCGCTGCCGGCTCGCTGCTGCGCGTGCCCGGCCCGGTCTGCCTGCGACGGTGAAGTGACGTGCGGTGGACGTGACGCCTGGAGACTAATCGATAATCGTTCGATTGGGAAGGGTGGGCAGACGGCAGCGTCACACCGGGAGCGGCCCGGGCCGCTCCGACTCGCCCCTAGGCTGGACGGGTGACCTCCGCAGCCCCCGCCGTCCGGCGGCCGGGCGGTACCCCGAGCGTGCCGCCGCGACCGTGGTGGCTCGTCGCCGCCGGTCCCGCAGCCGTCCTCGTCGCCGTCCTCGCCGTCCTGGTCGGCGGAGCCTACTCCGGCGCGTTCGCCGCGCTGAGCGGGTTCACCGACCCGGGCGCGGTCGTGCGCTACGGCCTGCCCATGACCACCGTGCTCACCGAGCTCAGCGTGGCCGTGACCCTCGGTTCGCTGCTCACGGCGGCCTGCCTGCTGCCGCCGGGACGAGCGCAGACGCGGGTGCTCACCACGGCCGGCGCCGCCAGCGCCGTGTGGGCCGTGGCCGCCGTCCTGCAGCTCGTGCTGCGGTACGCCAACATCTCGGGCACGGCGCCCTCCTCGCCGGCGTTCGGGCAGGGCCTCGCGCAGTTCGTCACAGATCTCGACCTGGGCAAGCTCTACCTCGCGATCATCGTCGTCGCGGCGCTGACGTCCGCGCTCGCGATGGCGGTCCGCGGGCCGGTGGGCGCCCTGTGGACGGCGGCCCTGCCCGTCGCCGCGCTGGCCATGCAGTCCACCACCGGGCACGCGTCGGGCGCCGCCAACCACGAGCTCGCCGTGGGCGCGATGCTGCTGCACCTCGTCGGGGCCGCCGTGTGGGTGGGGGGCCTGGGGGCGCTGCTCGTCGCCGTCCTGACCCGAGGGGACGGGAACGACGACGGCCGCGCCGCCGCGTCCGCCGTCGCGCGCTTCTCACCCGTCGCGGGCTGGTGCTTCGCCGCCGTCGGCCTCTCGGGCATCGCCAACGCGTGGATCCGCATGGAGTCGTTCGGCGACCTGCTCACCCCGTACGGCGTGCTCCTGCTCACGAAGGCCGTGCTCATGGTGGCGCTCGGCGCGTTCGGGTTCGCGCACCGGATGTGGGTCGTGGGCCGCCTCGGGCGGGCGGACACGCGGGGCGCCGTGCGGCGGCTGTTCTGGCGCCTGCTCGCCGTCGAGCTGCTCGTCATCGGTGCGGTCTCCGGCGTGGCCGTGGCGCTGGGCTCCACCGCCCCGCCCGTCCCCGACGAGGTGCCGGTGGACGTCTCGCCCGCGTTCCAGCTCACCGGCGAGGCGCTGCCGCCCGAGCCGACGATGGCGCGCTGGTTCACCGAGTGGAGCCTCGACCCGCTCCTGGCGTTCGCGTGCGTGGCCGGACTGGTCGTCTACGTGCGCTGGGCGCTGCGGCTCGCGCGGCGCGGGGACCGCTGGCCCGTGGGACGGACCGTGTCGTGGTGCCTCGGCATGGTCGTGATGTTCTGGGTGACCAGCGGCGGCCCGGCGGTCTACGGGCACGTGATCTTCAGCGGCCACATGGTGCAGCACATGGTCCTGGCGATGCTGGTGCCGCTGTTCCTCGTGCTCGCCGCGCCGGTCACGCTGCTGCTGCGCGCCATCCCCGCCCGCAAGGACGGCAGCCGCGGCCCGCGCGAGTGGGTGCTCGGGCTGGTGCACTCGCGCTTCGGCCAGTTCATCGCCCGCCCGGTGGTGGCCGCCGTGCTCTTCGCGGGCGGCATGATCGCGTTCTACTACACCCCCGCGTTCGAGTTCGCGCTGCGCAACCACGCCGGGCACGTGTGGATGATCGTGCACTTCACGCTGGTGGGCTACCTGTTCGCCAACGCGCTGGTCGGCATCGACCCCGGGCCGAAGCGTCCCGGCTACCCCCAGCGGCTGCTGCTCCTGTTCGCGACGATGGCGTTCCACGCGTTCTTCGGCGTCGTGCTCACGACCGGGACGTCGCTCCTCGTGGCCGACTGGTTCGGCAACATGGGGCGCCCGTGGGGCCTGCCCGCGATCGACGACCAGCAGCGCGGCGGCGGTGTGGCGTGGGGTATCGGCGAGCTGCCGACGCTGGCGCTCGCGATCGCCGTCGCGATCCAGTGGACGACGTCGGACGAGCGCGAGGCGCGCCGCCGGGACCGCAAGGCGGACCGCGACGGGGACGCCGAGCTCGAGGAGTACAACGCCATGCTCGCCCGGATGGCCGACCGCGACGACCCCCAGCCCCCGAGGTAGTCGAACCCCCCGCGAGGTAGTCCGGGGCGTGCCGAGGTAGTTCGAGGTGCGGCGAGGTAGTTCGGGGCGTGCCGAGGTAGTTCGGGGCGTGCCGAGGTAGTCGGTATCACCGCGAGGTAGTGGGACCCACCGCGAGGTAGTAGGGAGTGCTACCCGGGCCTCAGAGCAGGCCGTCGACGACCTTCGCGGCGAGACCGAGCGCGGTGGTGGTTCCCAGCCCGTCGGCGACGGTCACGGTGGTGACCCCTGGAGCGGGGTCGGCGACGACGAAGGGCGTGCCGGCGAACGGTCCGCGGCGCGGCCGGGGCACGACGACGTCGGGCACGGCCCAGCGGCGCTGCACCTCCACGGGCCGCCCGAGCAGGGCCGCCGCCTCCCGCAGGAGGAGGTCGTCGGCGGCCTCGGAGCGTTCCGGGGCACGGTCGAGTGCCGTGTCGGCGCCGCGCTCCGCGTCGGGGCGACGCGCCGTGCCGAGCAGCAGGGAGCCGTCGCCCGAGTGCGGGGTGAACGCCAGGTGGACGGCCGCGTCGAGAAGCTCCGGGGCGTGCGTGCGCAGGCGCTCGCGCACGTCCGCCAGGGCGGGGCTGTGCACATAGGCGGCGTCGCGCAGGAGGGTCGTCCCGCCCAGGACGGCGGGGCCGGACGGGTCGTGCGCCCGTCCCGGCGCCGCGACGCGCAGGACCTGGCGGACGTCGTGCCGCAGGCCGGTGCGCGCGGTCTCGTCGGGGAAGAACCGGTCGAGGTCCGCGCCGACGGCGACCAGCACCCGCCTGGCCACGACCTCCCCGCGCGAGGTGCGGACGAGCGTGCGCCCGGTGCCCGCCTCGAACGTGAGCGCTGTCGTGGACCATGCGACGTCGGCCCGGGGGCGGGCGTCGAGGGCGGCAGCGAGCGCCCGGAGCGCGTCGCGCGCGTCGACCCGCAGGTCGAGGGGCAGGAACGCGCCGCCGACGACGTCGTCCGAGGCCACGCGGGCCCGTTCCGTCGTCTGGGCGGCGTCGAGGAGCTGCGCGTCGCCGTCGCGGGCGGCCACCAGGTCGTCGAGGACGGCGAGCTCGTCGGTAGAGCGTGCGACCACCACGGCACCGGTGTCCTTGACCCAGAACCCGGCCTCGCGGCCCAGCTTGAGCCAGCGTTCCCGCGTCGCGAGCGCGCACGAGAGGGTCGCGGCGTCCTGCGTCGTGACGGCCACGTGGCCGCTGCGCCGGGCGGACGCGCCGTCGGGCCGCGGGTCGCGCTCCACGACCAGCACCGAGTGCCCTCGGGCGTGCGCCTCCAGCGCGTGCGCGAGGCCCACGATCCCTGCCCCGACGACGACGAGGTCGGCGGTGGCGGGCAGCGGAGGCTGATGGGTGGAGCGGGGCGACGGTGGTCTCACGACGAGACCGTGCCCGATGACGAGGCGCCCGCTCAACCGCACGGGGCGTCCCGGCGAACAAGTTCAGCGAACGTTCATCCGACGTTCCCCGACACCCCCATCGGGCGGCCGAACAGGCGGTTGTTCACCGAATGAACGCTCATTCGGTGAACAACCACCTGTTCGGCGGGGGCTGTGGTAGACCGGGGCGGTGATCCAGGACAACGACGCCTCCACGCCCTTCCACGACCTCGACCACTACCTCGAGCTCCCGCGCGTCGCCGGGCTCGCGCTCAGCCCGGACGGTTCCCGCCTCGTCACGACCGTCCAGACGCTCGACGCGAAGCGCACCGGCTGGACGACGGCCGTGTGGGAGGTCGACCCCGCGGGCGCCGCCCCGGCGCGGCGGCTCACGCGCAGCCGCAAGGGCGAGTCGTCGGCGGTGTTCGCGGCCTCGGGAGACGTGCTGTTCACGTCGGCCCGCCCGGACCCCGCGGCAGAGAAGGACGACGACGAGCCGAAGTCCGCGCTGTGGCTGCTGCCCGCGGGCGGCGGCGAGGCGCGGGTCGTCGCGACCGCCCCCGGTGGGGTGAGCGGTGTGCTGGCGGCGCGGGCGGCCGACGTCGTGTCCGTGGCGGCGCCGCTGCTGCCGGCGGCGGCGGACCTGCCGGAGGACGAGAAGCTCCGCGGTGAGCGCACCGACCGCAAGCTGTCCGCGATCCTGCACGTCGGGTACCCGGTGCGGCACTGGGACTCCGACCTGGGGCCGGACGCCGTCCGGTGGTTCGCCGCCCCGCTCACCGCCGACGAGGCACGCCTCGACCTGCGCCAGCTCACCGGTCCCGGACGCCAGCTCGACGAGCACCAGGCCGACCTCACGCCCGACGGCGCCACGCTCGTCACGACGTGGAACGTGGGTGACGCGGGTGCCGCGGTGCGCGTCACGCTCGTCGCGGTCGACACGGCCACGGGCGAGCGCCGCACCCTGGTAGACGACCCGGACGCCGACGCCTTCGGCCCGGCCGTCTCCGCGGACGGGCGCTGGGTGGCGTTCCTGTCCGAGTCGGTCACGACGCCGCAGGAGGCGCCGGTCGTGCGGCTCGGCCTCGTCCCGCTCGACGACCCCGACGCCGAGCCCGTGGTGCTCGCCGACGACTGGGACCGCTGGCCCGGAGCCATCACGTGGCTGCCCGACGGGTCGGGCCTGGTGGTCACCGCCGACGAGGACGGTCGCGGACCGCTGTTCCTGCTGACGTTCGCCCCGGGCGGCCCCGGCGCCGACGAGCCCGTCACGGTGGAGCGGCTCACCTCCGACGCCGCGACGTTCACGGACGTGCAGGTCGCGCCCGACGGCGCCGCGCTCTACGCCTTGCGCACCAGCTACGCCGCGCCGTCCGAGCCGGTGCGGATCGACCTCGCCGTCTTCGCCGCGACGGGCGCGCCGGGCGAGCGCACCCCCGTGGCTGCCGACGCGCTGCGCGGACCCGTCCCCGCACCCGCGCTTCCGGGGACCCTCACCGAGGTGGACACGACGACGGCGGACGGCGTGCGCGTCCGCGCCTGGCTCGCGCTCCCCGACGGTGCCTCCGCCGACGCTCCCGCGCCGCTGCTGCTGTGGATCCACGGCGGGCCGCTGAGCACGTGGAACGCGTGGAGCTGGCGCTGGAACCCGTGGCTGATGGTCGCGCGCGGGTACGCCGTCCTGCTGCCCGACCCGGCCCTGTCCACCGGGTACGGCCAGGACTTCGTCCAGCGCGGCTGGGGCGCCTGGGGCGACGCGCCGTTCACCGACCTCATGGCGATCACCGACGCCGTCGAGACGCTGCCGGAGATCGACGCGACACGGACCGCCGCCATGGGTGGCTCGTTCGGCGGCTACATGGCGAACTGGGTGGCCGGGCACACCGACCGCTTCCGGGCGATCGTCACGCACGCCAGCCTGTGGGCGCTCGACCAGTTCGGCCCCACCACGGACGGCGCGTACTACTGGAACCGCGAGATGACGCCCGAGATGACGGAGGTCCACAGCCCGCACCGGTACGTGGGCGACATCCGCACCCCGATGCTGGTGGTCCACGGCGACAAGGACTACCGCGTGCCCATCGGGGAGGGGCTGCGCCTCTGGCAGGAGCTGCTCACGAAGTCAGGTCTCCCGGCCGACGACGACGGCAGCACCGTGCACCGCTTCCTGTACTTCCCCGACGAGAACCACTGGGTGCTCGCACCGCAGCACGCGAAGGTCTGGTACCAGGTGGTGCTGGCGTTCCTCGCGGAGCACGTCCTGGACGCCGAGCCGGAGCTGCCCGCGTACCTCTGACCCTCCGGCAGGGCGGTCAGGCGGGCGTGACGATGAGGTCGACGAGGACCTCGAGCATGGCGCTGGCGTCGCGGCGCGCGGTGGTGGCGGGGAGCATCGCCGCGCGCTGGCCGGCCTCGTGGGCGCCCAGGAGCAGGTCGATCGCCACGTGCTCGTCGACGGCGAACCGCAGACCGAGGGCGGCCATGACGCGGGTCAGCGCGGCGATCATCTCCTCGCGCAGGACCTGCTGCTGGTCCACGTAGCGCTGCGCGACCTGCGGGTCGCGCAGCGCGAGCAGCTCGAACTCGAGCTCCATGACGCACCACGACGTCTTGGCGGCCGAGTCGGGCAGCACCGACGCGATGACCTCGCGGACGGTGGAGCGGAAGCCGTCCGGCGTCTGCAGGGCCGCGGGGTCGACCGTGGCGACGGCCTGCTCGAGGGCGCCCAGGTGGCTGCGCGCCTCGCGCTCCGTGAGCGCGAGGAACAGCTCTTCCTTGCTCGCGAAGTTCGAGTAGAACGCGCCCCGGGTGAACCCGGCGGCCTCGCAGACGGCCTCGATGGACGCGGCCTGCACCCCGACCTGCGCGAACACCTCGAAGGCGGCGTCCAGCAGGCGCTCGCGGGTGCGCTCGCGCCGAGGCGAGCGCGCCGCGGCGGCCGTAGCGACTTCGGGGGCCGCGCTCTCGGTGGTCAGGGGGTCCTCCTGGGGTTCGGCCGGGTTCCGGCGGCGGGACGGGCAGCGTGCCCGGACCGGGCCCACTGTAGCCAATACAGACCTGTATCGGATACGTTCCTGCATCGGATACAGTGCCGTATCGAGTCCTGCTCCGTCGTCCCTGGAGAGCCTGTGTCCTCCGTCCTGTACTCCCTCGGCCGCTGGGCCGCCCGGGCCCGGCGCCTCGTCGTGATCGGCTGGGTGCTCGTCCTCGCCGTGGTGGGCGGCGCCGCCGGGCTGCTCTACCAGGGCTTCGACAACTCCGTGACCATCCCGGGCACCGAGTCGCAGGACGCGCTCGACAGCCTCGCCGCGACGTTCCCCCAGGTCAGCGGTTCGTCCGCGCAGATCATCGTGGTGGCGCCGGACGGCTCCACCATCGACGACTCCGCGATGCGCGGCCCGATCACCGACGCCGTCGACGCCGTCGGCGAGATCGACCAGGTCGCCGCCGTCACGTCGCCCTACGACGACCAGATGGCCGCCTCGGTGAACGACGACAGGTCCGCCACGCTGCTGACCATCCAGCTGGACGGCGACCAGTCGGTCATCACCGAGGAGACGAAGGACGAGCTGCACGCGGCCAGCGACGACCTCGCCGCCGCGCTGCCCGACGGCGCGCAGGCCAGCCTGGGCGGGGAGCTGTTCAGCGTCGAGTTCCCGGCGCTGAGCATCATCGAGGCGATCGGCGTGGTCGTCGCCCTCGTCGTCCTCATCATCACGCTCGGCTCGTTCGTCGCGGCCGGCCTGCCGCTGGTCAACGCGCTCATGGGCGTGGGCGTCTCGATGCTGCTGCTGCTCGCCGCGACGGTGTTCGGCCCGATCAACTCGACGACGCCCATGCTGGGCCTGATGCTGGGCCTGGCGGTGGGCATCGACTACGCCCTCTTCATCGTTTCTCGGCACCGCGAACAGCTCGGCCAGGGGCTCGCCGTCGACGAGTCCATCGCGCGCGCCGTCGCGACGGCGGGGTCCGCGGTCATCTTCGCCGGGCTCACGGTGATGATCGCGCTCGTCGGCCTCGGCGTCGCCGGCATCCCGTTCCTCACGGTGATGGGCATCGCGGCCGCCGTCGCGGTCGGCGTCGCCGTCCTGATCTCGCTCACGCTCCTGCCCGCCCTGCTGTCCTACTCGGGGGAGCGGCTGCGGCCGCGCGCCGCGCGCGAGGCCCGCGCGCCGAAGCAGGGGAAGGCCAAGCGTGCGGCGCGGGCCGCTGAGAGGCCGGCCGACGGCGTGCACCACAACCGGTTCTTCGACGGCTGGGTCCGGGGCGCCACCCGCTTCCCCGTCCTGACGATCGTGCTGGTCGTGGGCGCCATCGCCGCCCTCGCCTGGCCTGCCACGAACCTCCGTCTCGCGCTGCCGGACGCCGGCTCGCTGCCCGAGGACAACGGGGCACGCGTCACCTACGACCTCGTCGGGCAGGAGTTCGGCGACGGCTTCAACGGCCCGCTCATCGTCACGGGCTCGATCGTCACCAGCAACGACCCCGTCAAGCTCATGAACGAGCTCGGCGACGAGATCGGCACCCTCGACGGCGTCGCCGACGTGCCGCTGTCCACCCCCAACCCCACGGCCGACACCGGCATCATCCAGGTGATCCCCGAGGGCGGGCCGACGTCCGAGGAGACCAAGGCCCTCGTCAGCGAGATCCGCGACCAGCACGACCACTACCTGGACAAGTACGGCGTCGACCTGTCCGTCACCGGGTTCACCGCCGTCGGCATCGACGTCTCCGACAAGCTCGGCGCCGCGCTGCTGCCGTTCGGCCTCGTCGTCGTCGGCCTGTCGCTCGTGCTGCTGACCATGGTCTTCCGGTCGATCTGGGTGCCGATCAAGGCCTCGCTCGGCTACCTGCTGTCGGTGGGCGCGGCCTTCGGCACCGTGGCGCTCGTCTTCGAGCAGGGCGTGTTCGCCGACGCCCTCAACGTCACCGTGCTGGGCCCCGTCATCAGCTTCATGCCGATCATTCTCATGGGCGTCCTGTTCGGCCTCGCGATGGACTACGAGGTCTTCCTCGTCTCCCGCATCCGCGAGGACTACGTGCACGGCGGGGACGCGCGTCGCGCGGTGCGCACCGGCTTCCTCGGCTCCGCCAAGGTGGTCACCGCCGCCGCCGTCATCATGTTCGCCGTCTTCGTCGCCTTCGTGCCCGAAGGCGACATGACGCTCAAGCCGATCGCCCTCGGGCTCGCCGTGGGCGTCGCCGTCGACGCGTTCGTCGTGCGGATGACGCTCGTGCCCGCGGTCCTCGCCCTGCTCGGCGAACGGGCCTGGCACATGCCGCGCTGGCTCGACCGCGTGCTGCCCACGTTCGACGTCGAGGGCGAGGGCATCACCAAGGAGCTGCGGCTCGCCGCCTGGCCCGAGCCGGACACCACCGACGCCGTCGCCGCCCGCGACCTCGTCGTCGCGGGCCCCGACGGGCCGGACGCGGGCGCGCCCGTCGTCGGCCCGGTCGGCGTCCGCGTGCCGGCCGGCGGTGCGCTGTGCGTGCAGGGCGACGCGTCCGCGCCCGTCTCGGCGCTGCTGCTCGCGCTGTCCGGGCGGATGGCGCCCGACGCGGGCGCGGTCAAGGTCACCGGCCTCGTCCTGCCCGAGCGCGCGATGACGGTGCGCGGCCGGGTCGCCTTCGTGGACGCCCTGGCCGAGCACGGCCGCCCCGCCCCGGCCGTCGACGCCGCGGTGCGCGACGGCGCGCGGGTCGTCGTCGTCGACCGCACCGACGCCGTCGCCGACCGCCCCGCCCGCGAGGCGCTCGCCGCCGCACTGGCCCGCGCGCAGCACGGCGGCACGGCCGTGCTCCTGGGCGCCAGCGGCGTCGCCGCGACCGACCTGCTCGACGGCGTCCACCTGGGCGGGACGACGGCCCCCGAGGTCCCCGTGCTGGACGTCGGTGCCGGGTTCGGCGCGCCGAGCGTGCTCACGGGGGCCGACGTGCCCCCGCCCGTGCCGACCCACGACCCGGCGTCACGACCGGAGGAGTCGCACGACGGGCCCGGCGCGACCGGTCCCACCACGATCGACGAGGACACCCACGTGCAGGAGGTGCAGGCATGACCGGCACGACCCCGACCCCGACGAGCGTCGCCGCCCTGCGCCGCAACCCGTGGAGCGTCGCCGCCGTCGCGCTGCTGCCGCTCATGATCCTGGGGCTGCTGCTCGCCGCCCTGTGGAACCCGCAGGACCGGCTCGACCAGGTGCCGGCCGCCATCGTGAACCTCGACGAGCCGGTGCAGGTGCAGGGCCAGACGGTCCCGCTGGGGCGTCAGCTCGCGTCCGGGCTGGTCAGCGGCGGCGAGACCGCCGACGGCGCCAAGGCGGCGCAGCCCGCCGAGGACGCCACCAACTTCGACTGGACCCTGACCGACGCCGACACCGCGGCCGACGGCCTCGCGGACGGCACCTACGCCGCCGTCGTGACGATCCCGAAGGACTTCTCCGCGGCGGCGACGTCGTACGGGAACGACGACCCGTCGTCCGCGCGGCAGGCCACGATCGACGTCAGCACCCCGCCCGGCGGCCGGGTGGCCGACGACGCGCTCGCCCGCGTCGTCGCCGCGACCGCGACCTCCGTCATGTCGAGCACGCTCACCGAGACCTACGTGGACAACGTCCTCGTCGGGTTCAACGACCTGTCCGACGGCATCGGGCAGGCGCAGGACGGCGCCGTCCAGCTCGCGGACGGCGCGGGGCAGCTCGCCACCGGCGCGAACCAGGCGTCCGACGGTGCTGGAAAGCTCGCGGACGGTGCCGGAAAGCTCGCGGCCGGCGCGACGTCGGCCGCGACCGGCGCCTCCGGCGTCGCGTCCGGCGCGGCGGGCCTCGCGGACGGCGCCCGCCAGCTCGCGGACGGCGCGTCCCAGGTGGCCGGCGGCGCCCGCGGCATCGCCGGCGGCATCGGGGACAGCGCCCAGGGCGCGGACGACCTGGCCGACAGCGGCGACAAGCTCGCGACGGGCGCCACGCAGGTGGCCGTCGGGAACCGCGCCCTGGCGGACCAGGTCGCGGCCCTCAACAAGGACGTCCCCGACGCCGCGACGATCAAGAAGACCCTGACCGACGCCCAGGCGCAGTCCGGCGAGTTCGCGGCGGCGGCGAGCGCCGCGCTCGGGTGCGACGTCAACCCGTCGACCGACGCCTGCCAGCAGCTCGCGGACGTCCTCACGCAGCTGCAGTCGAGCTCGGCCCAGATCGAGGACACGATCCAGCAGGTCGGCGCCGCGCGCGGGCAGCTCGACGCCCTCGCCACGCAGACCGACAAGCTCGCCACGGGGGCCGAGGGTGTCGCGACCGGCGTCGCGGGCATCGCGGGCGGCAACCGCGACCTCGCCACCGGTCTGCGCAAGCTCCAGGGCGGCGCGTCGCAGGTCGCGGACGGCGCGGACGGCGTCTCCTCGGGTGCCGACCGGCTCTCCGGCGGGGCGGACCAGCTCGCGGGCGGGGCGTCGCAGCTCTCGACGGGCGTCGGACAGCTGGCCACCGGGGCGTCCGGCGTGGCGTCGGGCGCGACCGACCTGTCCTCCGGGGTGGGCAAGCTCGCCTCCGGCAACAAGGACCTCGCCTCGGGCGCGGACGACCTCTCCACCGGGCTCGGCGACGCGAAGAACCAGATCCCGACGACGACGGACGCGGAGCGCAAGACGCTGTCGTCGGTGGTCGCGGAGCCGGTGAAGGCACCGTCGGCGAGCGACATCAGCACCGGGGCGTCCGGGCCGCTGTTCGCGGTCGTGGCGCTGTGGCTCGGGGCGCTGGCGCTGCTGACGATCTTCCCGCCCGTGGTCGCGGGGGCCCTCGGCTCCACGCGCGACTCGGTGCGGCTCGCGCTGCGGGCCTTCGCGCTGCCGGCGGCGGTCGGCGCGGTCACGGGAGCGGCGGTCGGCGTGATCCTCGCGGCGGTCGAGAGCCTCGACGTCGGCGGCTGGGTCGGGGCGGTCGTCGTCGGCGCGGTCGCGTCCGTGGCGTTCGTGGCCGTCCACCAGGGCTTCGTCGGGCTGCTGGGCAACCTGGGCCGCGGGATCAGCCTGCTGATCGCGGTCCTGCTCATCGCCACCGGCATCGTGGCGACCGTGCCTACCGTGCTGCAGGGTCTGGTGGACGCGCTGCCCGTGGGCGCGGGGCGCGACGCCCTGACGGCCGTGGTGGTGCCCGCGGCCGGTGGCCTGGGGATGGCCGTCACGCTGCTCGTGCTGTGGGGGCTGGGCGGGCTGGCCCTCGCGACGCTCGTCACCGCACGCGGCCGCCGGCTGGGCGTGCGGCGGCTACTGCGCGCCTGACCTCGCGGCCGCGCGCTGCCACCGCAGCACGAGGAGCGCGTCGGCGCGACGGCGTGCGGCGACGCCCAGGTGGGCCACCTGGCGGTGCTCGATCAGGGCGTGCAGGTCGTGGTCGAGGGCCCAGGTCAGCGCGCGGCCGACGTCGTGGGCCGCGGGCATGGCTGCTGCAGGTCTCACGGCAGGGAGAGATGTCCGACTCGCCGGTTTGTGACACGGGGGTGTGTCACACGCCTGCAGCAGACTCGCGCCATGGACCTGACGCAGGCGCGCGAGACGAAGGCACAGCTCACCGACTTCGCCCGGGAGCTGGCCGAGCGTCACGGCGTGCCGGCCAGCCCGTACGCCGTCGGCGACGACGCCAGCCCGGCCGACGTCGTGCGAGCGCCGACGCTGTCGCTCGGTCTCGCACCGCAGGGCGACGGCGGGTTCGCGGTCGCCGTGCGGTACCGGCTCGGGGTCCCGACGGCACGGTCGTTCGCGCGGAGGCTGGCCGCCGAGGCGGGTGACGACGTGGACGTGCGCCGCACCGGCCGCATCCGCACGCTGACCCCGCAGCCCCGGCCGCCGGTCGTCACCGCGCGCGCCCTGGGGGAGACGGGTCGCGTGCGCCCGCTGCGGCCGGGGGTGTCGGTCGCGCACGTGGACGTCACCGCGGGAACGCTCGGAGCGTTCGTCGTGAAGGCGGACGACGACGGCGCGCGGTACGTCCTGTCGAACTACCACGTGCTGGCGGGCTCGCCGGCGGCCCAGGTCGGGGACGTCGTCGTGCAGCCGGGGCCGGCAGACGGCGGCGGTGCGCCGCGGGACCGGGTGGGCACCCTCGCGCAGGTGGTGCCGCTGGCCCCGGGGCAGCCCGCCACCGTGGACGCCGCGCTCGCGCTCCTGGACGACGGGATCGACGTGGACCCCACCTACCCGGTGGGCGCGGTCACGACGACCGCCGTCGCGGTGGGCGGCGAGTCGGTCGCGAAGATCGGCCGCACCACCGCGCACACGCAGGGCCGCGTGACGGCGATCGAGATGGACGACGTCGTCGTCGGCTACGGCGACGAGCTCGGCGTCCTGTCGTTCGACAACCAGATCGAGGTCGAGGGTGTCGGCGGCGCGTTCTCGCGCGGCGGCGACTCCGGGTCGCTCGTCTACCGCGAGGACGGCGTCGCCCTGGGTCTGCTCTTCGCCGGCTCCGAGACGGGCGGCGCGGACGGCAGTGGGCTGACGTACTGCAATCCCGTCGACGCCGTCCTCCAGGCGCTGGGCGTCACCCTCGCCTCCCATCCAGGGGGCTCACGTCTCGCCGAGGTAGTCCGAGAGCTGCCGAGGTAGTTCCGAACTACCTCAGCAGTCTCGGGACTACCTCGGCAGTCCTGGAACTACCTCGGCAGCTCCGGGACTACCTCAGCGGGTCAGGCCCAGGTGAGCAGGTCCTCGCCGTGCTCGACGAGCGTGCCGACCTGCGCGAGGCGGTCGACCGCGTCGGGCGTGGCCTCGAGCGCGACGACGGGGCACACCGCGGACCGGCCGCCCTCGCGCACGGCGGCGGGGTCCCAGGAGACGAGCACGGCGCCGCGCTCGACCACGTCGCCCTCGGAGGCGTGGGTCGTGAAGCCCGCGCCGCGGAGCTGGACGGTGTCGATACCGAGGTGCACCAGCACCGCGCGGCCGTCGTCGTGCTGCAGCACGAACGCGTGCGGGTGCAGCTTGACGATCTTCCCCGCGACGGGCGCGACCGCCACGCCGCCGCGGACGCCGTCGGGCTCGATCGCCAGACCGGGGCCCACGAGGCCGGCGGAGAACACGGGGTCGTCCACCTCGGACACGTCGACGACGGTTCCGGTGACGGGGGCGAGGACGGTCAGCGCCGTCATCGGCGCAGGCCCTCGACCGGCAGCCGGGCGCTGCAGGGTTCGAGGTCGACGACGTGGGCGTCGCCGCCGATCGCGTCGAGGACCTGCTGTGCCTTGCTCATGGTGCTCCTTGGTCGTTCCGGTGGCGAAGGTTCAGGGTGGCGAAGGTTCAGGGGTGGCCCGGCGCGAGCCGCGCGTCGCCGGCGGGTCGGTCGCGCGGGACGAGGGTGGGCCGCGCCTCGCGCAGCGGGACGACGACGCTGTACCGGTCGCCGCGGTAGCAGGCCCGGGAGTACATGAGGGCGACGTCGCCACCGAACGTGCGACGGGCGGTCCGCATGACGGCGCGCGACCCTTGCATCTGCAGGGAGTCCAGCTCCTCGGCGGTGGCGTCGGCGGCGGTGATGACCTCCTCGCCCCACGTCGGGTCGAGGCCGCGCTCGCGCAGCGCGGCGTACAGGCTGTCGGGGACGCCGTCGGCGACCAGGTCCGGCGCGAGGTCGACGGGGATCCACGACTCCTCGACGCTCAGGGGCTTGCCGTCCGCGGTGCGCAGCCGCACCACGTGGTGGACGGCGGTGCCGGGGTCGCGGTCGAGGGCCTCGGCGACGACCGTGGGCGCGGGCAGCTCCTCGCAGCGCAGCACGGTGGCCCCGGGCCGCAGACCGCGGCGCCGCGCCTCCTCGCCGAACGTCGTCAGGCGCATCTCGAAGTCCGCCCGCGGCGCGGCCACGAAGGTGCCGCGCCCCTGCGCCCGTTCGAGCACACCCTCGGTGACCAGGGCGTCGATCGCCTGGCGCACGGTCATGCGGGAGACGCCGAACTTGTCGGTGAGGCTGCGCTCGGACGGGACCGCGTCCCCGACGGCGAGCTCGGTCGTGACGAGGTCCGCGAGGTACGCACGCACCGCGAGGTACTTGTGCTCGCCGCCGCGCACGTCGCCCCTGACCATCGTCGTGTCCTGTCCTGCCCTGCGATCGGCATCGATCAGCGTCTTGTCCGACATCGGGACCAGTATCGGGCCCCGTGCCGGGCGGCCCGCCTCTGCTCCCGCCCACGGGAGCGCGGGGTTGACACATCATGAGGTCTAGACCAGTAAGCCTGCAACCGGGTCCGGACCACCCCCCGCGGCAGGCGGGTCACACCGGCGACGACGCCGCACCGACCTCGCGTCACCGCCGCCGGACGAGCATGCTGGCCCTGCAGGACACGCCCGCCCCCCGGGCCAGTCATCGGAGGAGGACCATGACCACGGTCGCAGAGACCATGCAGACGCGAGGATTCCCCGGCCTGGCCGAGAGCGTCCCCGACGGCGGGCGCGCCGGGAGGCCGGGCGGCACCGGGTCCCGGACGGTCGAGGGCGGCGCGGTCCGATGAGCACCACCCTCACCGGTGCCCCGGTGGGCCCCGGGCGGGCGGCCGGCGTCGTCGTGACGATGCCCGACCCCGTCCCGGAGCCCCGGGAGACGACGATCGACCGGTCCGCTGCCGACGACGCGGTGGCGCGTCTGGGGGCCGCGACGTCGGCCGTCCAGGAGCGCCTCGGCGCGCTGGCGGCGCAGGCCACGGGCACGGCCGCGGACGTGCTCGGCGTGACGGCCGCCATGGCCGCCGACCCGGCGCTCGCCCGCGACGCCGAGCGGCGCGTGCGGGAGGAGGCGCACATCCCTGAGCGCGCGGTGTGGGACGCCGCCAACGCGCTCGCCGCGCAGCTCGAGCCGCTGGGACCACCCCTGAGCGAGCGGGCCCGCGACGTGCGCGACGTGCGCGACCGCATCGTCGCCGAGCTCACCGGGGTGCGGCCGCCGGGCGTGCCCGCGCCGGGGCACCCGTTCGTGCTCGTCGCGGAGGACCTCGCACCCGCCGACGCGGCCACGCTGGACCCGGCGGTGGTCGTCGCGATCGTCACGAGCGGGGGCGGCCCGACGTCGCACACGGCGATCCTCGCGCGGGCGCTCGGCATCCCCGCCGTCGTCGCCGTGCGGGGGGCCGACGACCTCGCCGAGGGGGAGACCGTCGTCGTCGACGGCAGCGCGGGCACCGTGCTGCGCGACCCGTCCGACGCCGAGGTGACGGCCGCCCGCGACGCCGTGCGCGTCGAGCGCGAGTTCGACGGCCGCGGCCGCACCGCCGACGGGCACCGGGTGGAGCTGCTCGCCAACGTCGCCGACCCGCAGGCCGCGCAGGCCGCGGTCGCCGCGCACGCCGAGGGCGTGGGCCTGTTCCGCACGGAGTTCTGCTTCCTCGGCCGCGACGTCGAGCCGGCCGTCGACGAGCAGGTCGCCGCCTACCGCGGCGTCCTGTCCGCGTTCGCGGGGCGCAAGGTCGTGGTGCGCACCCTCGACGCCGGGGCGGACAAGCCGCTGCCCTTCGTCACCGCCCCCGACGAGCCGAACCCGGCGCTCGGCGTCCGCGGGCTGCGGACCGCCGTGACCCATCCAGAGGTGCTCGACCGCCAGCTGCAGGCCGTCGCGCTGGCGGCCGCGGCGGAGTCTGCGGACGTGTGGGTCATGGCGCCGATGGTCGCCACCCCCGACGAGGCGCGGTCGTTCGTCGCGGCGTGCGAGTCGCACGGGCTGCGCCGGGCCGGGGCGATGATCGAGGTGCCCGCGGCGGCGCTCCGGTCGCGCTGGGTCTTCGAGCACGCCACCTTCGGCAGCATCGGCACCAACGACCTCACGCAGTACGCGATGGCGGCGGACCGGACGCTGGGTGACCTCGCCGCACTGTCCACGAGCTGGCAGCCCGCGGTCCTCGAGCTGGTGCGTGCCACCTGCGCGGGCGCGGACTCCCGCGGCCGGCCGGTCGGCGTCTGCGGGGAGGCGGCGGCCGACGCCGTCCTGGCCCCGGTGCTGGTCGGGCTCGGCGTGCGCTCGCTGTCCATGACGCCGCGTGCGCTCGCGGACGTCGCGGCGGTGCTCGCCGAGGTGACGTTCGCGCGCTGCCGCGAGGTCGCGCACGTCGCGCTGGAGCAGCCGGACGCCGACGCCGCCCGTTCGGCGGTCCGGCGCGAGCTGGCCGACGTCCTGGAGCCGCTCGGCCTGTAGTCCAGTTGTCCTGCCGAGGGGGAGCGCGGCCCGCGCTCGGCGTCAGGCGAAGAGGGCTGCGCCGTACTTGAGCAGGACGGCGGCGGCGAGCAGCGCGAACCACGCGGCGAGGAGGATTCCGAACGCGCCGGAGCGCACCAGCGACGTCGCCCAGGACTGCAGCCGTGCGGGCCAGTACAGGTTGTCCTCCAGGATGTTCCAGTGGAGCATCGACGCGAACACGAGCGTCGTGGAGACGGTGATCGTCAGGCACCACGGGCACAGGGCGCCGATGACGAACATCGACTGGTAGAAGAGCCAGTACGCGAAGAGGAAGCCCAGCAGGTAGACGGTCTGGGCGGCCGTCATGAACCAGCGCGGGAACCGGACGCCGGCCAGGCCGGCGACGGCCACCGTGATCACCACGGACTCCGCGATCAGACCGAGGAAGGCGTTCGGGAAGCCGAACAGGCTCGCCTGCGGTGACGTGCCGACGGTCCCGCACGAGACGACGGCGTTGATGTCGCACGACAACGCCGTCGTGGGGTCCGCCGCCAGGTGGACGGCGTCGACCGACAGCACGAACGCGGCGAGCAGCCCGACCAGCGCGCCGACGAGCATCTCGCCGAAGAGCCAGCCCGGCGAGTGGAAGAACCCGGCGGGACGGGCCGGCCGGACCGTCACGCCACCGCGTCCTGCGACAGGAACTCGACGAGGGCGTCGAGCGCTGCCGCGGCGTCGTCGCCGTCGGCGTCCGTGCGGAGGACCACCTCGTCCCCGGCGTCGGCGCCGAGCGTCAGGATGGCGAGGATGGACGCGGCGTCGACCGCGTCGCCGCCGGCCTTGGCGATCTGCACCGGGACGGGCTGCTGGCCCGCCCTCTGGGCGAAGAGCGCGGCGGGGCGCGCGTGCAGGCCCTCGGTGATGGCGACGACGACGGTACGTTCCATGGGGTCCTCCGGGAAAGGTGGTCTGGACCAGTTCATCGTAGGGGGGTGCCGTCCGGCGGGAAAGTCCGGTGCGCGCGGTCGATCGCCATCCCGACGGAGTCGAGCAGGCGCTCCAGGGAGGCCTCGAACGGGGTGGCCTCCGCGTCGAAGCCGCCCGCCTGCCAGATGCGGAGCATGGTGGGGTAGCGCTCGGGGTCGAACCAGTCCGCCCAGAAGCTGCTCATCGAGGTCCAGTACTCGTCGTTGCTCTGCCCGGAGGCGTCCTTCTCCGCCGCCTCTGCCACCGTGGAGCGGGCCAGGCCGCGGACGAACGCGTCGACGAGGCCGAGGATCTCGACCACCTGCCGTTCCGTCAGCCCCGTGTCGACGAGGGTGCGCAGGCCGCACTCCTGCGCGTCGAGCACGGACGGGGTCAGCGGCAGCCGCCACATGTTGGTCTGCAGGATCCACGGGTGGCGCTGGAACAGCCCCCAGTGCGCCCGGGCGTACGCGGCGAGGCCCTCGCGCCAGGCGGCGTCGGCCGGCGGCAGCGCGAGCTCGGCGAACGCCCGGTCGATCATGAGGTCCTGCAGCTCGGCCCGGCCGGGCACGTAGGTGTAGAGCGACATCGCGCCGACGCCGAGGTGTGCGGCGACGCGGCGCATCGACAGCGTGTCCAGGCCGTCGGCGTCCGCGATCGCCGTGCCGGCCCCGACGACGTCCTCCAGCGTCAGGCGCGCCTTGCGACCGCGCCCCGACGGCTGCGGCGGGTCCCACAGGAGGGCCAGACGGCGGACGACCTCCGGCGGGCGGGGGACGTCGTCGGCAGCGTCCGCGGGGGTCTGCCCGACCTCACCCTCGGCCCCGCCCTCGGACCTGCTCTCCGGCCCGTTCTCCGGCCCCGGCCCGGGTGCATTGCTCGACATGGGTCGTCATCCTCCCATCCCTTGCTGCGAGGGCTTGTCGGACCCCCTCGCTACGCTCGACACTAGTTCCAGTACAGCGTACGAGAGACGGTGACGGGAGAGGTGCGGAGATGATTCGAGCACGCGGGCTGACCAAGACGTTCAGCCGCCGCAAGGAGACGGTGGAGGCGGTCAAGGGCATCGACGTCGACGTCGCGGAGGGCGAGCTCGTCGCCTTCCTGGGACCGAACGGCGCGGGGAAGTCCACGACCCTGCGGATGCTGACGTCGCTCCTGGAGCCGACTGCGGGGGAGGCGACCGTCGCCGGGTACGACGTCGTCACGCACCCGGCGCAGGTCCGGGCACGGCTCGGCTTCATCGGCCAGGGCAACGGCGGCGGCTTCAGCTACAAGGTGGCGGACGAGCTGCACAACCAGGGCCGCTTCTACGGTCTCGCCCCGGAGGTGTACCGGGAGCGGGCGGCCGACCTGCTCGAGGCCCTCGAGCTGACCGGCCTCGAGAAGCGGTCGGTGCAGTCGCTCTCCGGCGGCCAGCGCCGCCGCCTCGACGTCGCCCTCGGGCTGATGAACCACCCGCCGCTGCTGTTCCTCGACGAGCCCACCACCGGTCTCGACCCGCACTCGCGGGCCAACCTGTGGGGCCACATCTCGGCGATGCGCGAGCGGTACGGCATGACGGTGGTCCTCACCACCCACTACCTCGACGAGGCGGACAGCATGGCGGAGCGCGTCGTCGTCATCGACCACGGCGAGATCATCGCCGACGCCGCGCCCGACGTCCTCAAGCGACGGCACGCCGACGACTCCCTCGCCCTCGTGGTCGCGACCGACGACGGCGCCGCGGTGCGGGCGGCGCTGCCCCCGGGCCTCGGTGAGGTCGAGCTCGAGGAGCACGGCCCCGGGCTGCGGGTGCGGGTGTCCACCGCCCAGGGTGCGGACACCCTGCCGGGAGTCATCGAGGCCCTGCGCGTCGCGGGCATCACCACCACGTCGGCGAGCGCGCGCCAGGCCAGCCTCGACGACGTGTTCCTCAACCTCACCGGTCGGAGCCTGCGCGAGGAGGCGGCAGCATGAGCGAGCAGACCCGCACCACCACCCCCACGGCGGCGGCCCACGAGGCGCCGCGCATCGTCACGCGCTCCGGCCCCGGCAAGTTCGTCACGGACACCGGGGCCGTGTTCACGCGCGAGATCCTGCTGGTGCTCCGCGACCCCTTCACGCTGATCTTCTCGCTGCTGCAGCCGCTGATCTTCCTGGGGCTGTTCGGGCCGCTGCTCACCGGCACGTTCGGCGGCGGCGTCGGCGGGGGAGGCGCGAGCACTGCCGACACCCTGCAGTGGTTCGTGCCCGGCGTGATCGTGATGATCTCGCTGTTCGGCACGTCGATGACCGGGTCGAACCTGCTCTACGAGGTGATGACGGGCTCCTACGAGCGCGTGCTCGCCACCCCCTTGGACCGGTCGGCCATCCTCGTGGGCCGGGCGCTCAAGGAGTTCGCGCCGCTGCTGGTGCAGGGGCTGATCATCGCGGTGGTCTGCATCCCGTTCGGGTTCACGTTCTACGTGCTGCCCGCGCTCGCCGGCCTGGTGCTGCTCGGCGTCTTCGGCGTCGGCGTGGGCGCCCTGTCGCACGCCCTCGCGCTCGCGGCGAAGAACCGTGAGTGGCTGTTCTGGGGCGTGCAGCAGTCGCTGCTGTTCCCGCTGCTGATCCTGTCCGGGATGATGCTGCCGCTCGAGTCGGGCCCCTCGTGGATGCAGACGGCCGCGAAGTTCAACCCGCTCACCTACATGGTCGACGCCGAGCGGGTGCTCTTCGGCGGCACGTTCTCCGACCTGGCCGTGCTCTGGGGGCTGGTCGCCGCCGTCGTCACCTGCGCCGTCGGCCTGGTCGTCGGCATCCGCGCCACCCGCCGGACCGTCTGACCCTCTCCCCCGAGGCCTGTTGTGGGTACGAAAACGGCGAGAATTCGCGACCGAAT
>NZ_JBSHCR010000034.1:0-47169 GCF_053615895.1 Isoptericola sp. NPDC055881 | reverse complement strand
GGGCCCCCCGGGGCACACCCTCTCGGGGCGCGGCCACCCCCGGTTGGGTGGCCGGCCCGCCGTCGTCGTCGCCAGGGCTAGAGGTCAGCGGGTGGCGAAGAGCCGCGTGGCCTGGGCCTCGGCGTCGGCGTAGGTGCGCGACGCCGACGACAGTGCTGCCGTCACTGCGTCGAGCGCCGCCTCGACCTGGGTCTGGGTGGCCTGCCATTGACCCATCACGCCCGCGAACTGCGTCGCGGCGCCACCGTGCCAGCTCGCCTGCAGGTCTTGCAGGTGCCGCATCATCGCTCCGACCTCGGAACGGATCGCCGTCACGGACCCGTTCACCGCCGCGCCCGCCTGCGCGACCCGCTCGCTGTCGACCTCGTACCGCACGTGTCCTCCTTCGTCGCCGTACCCCGTCCGGGGATGCCGGGGACGACGCTACGGAGCGCGGAAGGGCGGCCGGACGCGCCGTCCACAGGCTGTGGACGAGGGTGCGTCAGGAGGCGGACGACTCCGCCTGCTCGGGCAGCCGGCGCCGCTCCTTGAGGAGCCGGTGCAGCTCGCCGTCGAGGTTCTGCCGCGCGGACTCCTCCCACGCCGCCCCCATCGGGCTGCGGTAGAGGGACTGCCGCTGCAGCAGCTTCTGCAGCACGCGGATGCGGGCGTCGAGGTAGTCCGGGAGCGGGATGTGCGAGTACTCTGCCCGGACGTTGGCCATGTACTCCTTGTAGCGCTGCGGCTCGGCCGCCAGCATCGCCAGGTCGGCGTCGTTCAGCACGGCCGAGTCGACGTCGTCGGGCAGCGGCTTGTGCCGGTCGATCGAGTCGACGAGACGCGCGGTGCGCTCCACGGCCGCGGCCGGCAGGCCCAGCTCGGACAGCTGGGTTCGCGCGAGGTTCGCGCTCACCGTGGTCTGCTCGCCGCCCTGGGTCGCCTGCGCGACCTTGCGCGTCGCGTCGAAGACGGCGCCGTGGTACCAGGCCGCCAGCCGGACCAGGTCGGGCTCGTGCGTCTCCTGGGACAGCTCGTCCACGCGGTGCAGGACGTCGGCCAGGTGCCGCAGGTTGTGGAAGTGCCGGTCGGTACCGGACCACCGGTCGAGGAGGTCCTCCCCGACGGAACGGATCGCCGCCTCGTCGGCCGTGGCACCCGCACCGTGACAGGTGCGGACGAACGCGGAGAGGAACCACTGGGGCGCGTCGGCGCTCATGACGCCCATCGCAATCAGACCTTCGGTCGCCGGACTCGGACTGTCGTCCTCCGCCAGACTACGACTGCGCGCCGACATCGCACGCGGCCCGTTCGCGCCGGTCAGGCGGACGAGGACGACGCGCCATCGTAGCCGCCCGCCGGCGGGAGCAGAACTCGCACCGTCATGCCGCCGCCCGGGGTCTCCTGCACGGACACGTGCCCGTGGTGCGCGCCGACGATCGCCGCGACGATCGCCATCCCCAGACCGGACCCGCCGGACTCGCGGTTGCGCGACGAGTCGGCCCGGTAGAACCGCTCGAACACCCGGCTGGCCTGCTCGGGCGTGATGCCGGCGCCGTGGTCGCGCACCTCCAGGACGGCGGAGCCGTCGGGTGCGCGGCCGACGGCCAGCTCGGCGGGGGAGCCTGCCGGTGTGTGTCGTGCCACGTTCCCCACGAGATTGGTGAGCACCTGGCGCAGGCGGTCGGCGTCGCCAGTGACGACCAGGTCCGACGGCGGGGCGGCGCCGGGCGCCAGGCCCGTCACGGTGACCGCACGCGTCGGGTCCAGGGCATGCAGGTCCTGGGCGGCGTCGCGGGCCATCGTGACCAGGTGCACAGGCTCGCTGCGCATCGGTCGGCCCTCGTCGAGGCGGGCCAGGACGAGGAGGTCGTTGACGAGCGTGCTCATGCGCCGCGCCGAGTCCTCGATGCGGTCCATGGTGTCGTCGACCTTCGCGGGCGTGTCCAGGGCGCCCAGGCGGTAGAGCTCTCCGTAGCCCTTGACCGTGGCCAGCGGCGTGCGCAGCTCGTGGCTCGCGTCGGAGACGAAGCGGCGCATGCGGCGCTCCGACTCCTCCTGGGCGGAGAACGCCCGCTCGATCTGCGCCAGCATCGTGTTCAGCGACGCGGACAGCGAGCCGACCTCCGTCGACGTCGGGCGCTCGGGCACGCGCTGCGACAGGTCGCCCGCGGCGATCTCCGCCGCCGTCGTCTCGATCTCCCGCAGCGGCCGCAACGAACGGTGCACGAGGACGAACGAGATGGCGCCGCCGAGCAGGACGATGCCGAGCGCCGAGAACATCAGGGAGCGCGTGAGGTACGAGACGGTCTGCTGCACACCCGCCAGGGGCAGCGCGACGTACACCGACTGCTGCGTGGACGGGCTCACGAAGCCGACCGCCTGCCACTGCGCCGGGTCCGTCCCGCCCGAGGAACCGACCGTGAACGGGACCGCCTTGCGGGCGGCGACCTCGTTCAGGTCCTCCACGGGCAGGTCGGGCGAGCCGTAGCGGTCGAGGTTGTGCTCCCAGGCGTACGGGTTGCCGTCGACACGCGTGTCGAGCTTCCCGTCGGCGTCGTGGATGGCGACGTAGTACTCGGTGGGCAGCCGCGGCTCGACGTCGGACGGCTGGTTCACCGCGAGGCTGGCGACGCTCTTCGCCGACTGGCGCAGCTGGTCGTTGGTCTGCTGGATCAGGTAGCCGGAGACCAGGTTCCGCGTCAGGACGGCGGCCAGCATCAGGCCCGCCGCCAGCACGAGGACGGTGATCGCCACGAGCCGGGTGCGCAGCGGCAGCCGCTCGACCCACGTCCAGCGCGACCGCCGGGCGGGACCCGGTCCGTGGTCCGCCGGAGACGCGGCCGTGCGGGGGTCCGCGGGCAGCGCCCGGCCGTCCGCCGTCGTACCGGCCGGACCGGTCGCGACGGCGGGAGTCTGGGCCGTCGTCGCCCTCGGGGCGCCGGGCGCGGGCGACGTCATCGCGCCTGCGGCGCCCGGAGCAGGTAGCCGACGCCGCGCTTCGTGTGGATGAGCGGGGGCAGCGTGACGTCGCCGCCGTCGGGCCCTGCGACGGTGAGGTTGTCGATCTTGCGGCGCAGGTAGGAGATGTAGGACTCGACGATGTTGGCGTCGCCGCCCCAGTCGTACTGCCACACGTGGTCGAGGATCTGCGCCTTGGACAGCACCCGGCCCGCGTTGAGCATGAGATACCGCAGGAGCTTGAACTCGGTGGGGGAGAGCTCCACCTCGAGGCCGGCACGACGCACCTCGTGCGAGTCCTCGTCGAGCTCGAGGTCGCCCACGCGCAGGACCGCGTCGTCCTCGGGCTCGCCCGCGTGGGTGCGGCGCAGCACCGCGCGGATGCGGGCCACGACCTCCTCCAGGCTGAACGGCTTGGTCACGTAGTCGTCGCCGCCCACGGTGAGCCCCTGCACCTTGTCCTGCGTGTCGTCGCGGGCGGTGAGGAACAGCACGGGGGTGTGCCGGCCCGTGGAGCGCATACGGCGGGTCACGGTGAAGCCGTCCATGTCGGGCAGCATCACGTCGAGCACGACCAGGTCGGGCTCGACGTCACGGACGAGCTGCAGCGCCCCGTTGCCGTCGCCTGCGGCGTGCACCTCGAACCCTGCGAACCGCAGGGAGGTGGACAGCAGCTCACGGATGTTGGGCTCGTCGTCCACGACGACGAGGCGTGCCTCGGGTGCGCTCATGATGTCAGTGTGCGACCGAGGTCTGAGCGTTGCCTGGGAACGGCCTCGGACGGGCTCGGACGGGCTCGGACGGGCATCGCGTCCTTCGCGCGGGCCGTCGTGTGGGTGGCGCACCCGACGATGGGAGGGTGCGGATCACGGGAGAGCAGCGGCGGCGGCGCCTGGTGGTGCGGCAGCTCGCGCTCGGGGGAGACGGGCCGGGAGCGGCGCGGACGCCGGAGGACGTGACGCGCCGCCTGGTCGCGCTGCACGCGACCGAGGCGCCCAGCGTCCACCTCGCCGTGCTGGCCAGGGTGCCGGGGCTGGGGCTCGACGACGTCCGGGAGGCGCTGTTCGTGCGGCGCAGCCTGGTCAAGGTGCTCGGCATGCGCCGCACGATGTTCGTCGTGCCCCGGGACGTCGTGCCGGTGGTCCACGCCGCGGCGGCCGCCGCCGTGGCGCGGAGGCTGCGGACGCGGCTGCTCAAGGAGCTCGCGACGCTGCCCACCGACCCGGACGTCGACGACCCGGTGGGGCTGCTCGCGGCGGCAGAGGCGCAGGTGCACGCCGCCCTCGCTCAGGGGCCGCTCGACGGTGCCCAGCTCTCCCGGGCGGCGCCGCTGCTGCGCACCGCGTTCCTGCCCACCACGGACAAGTCGTGGGACGTGCGCCGCACCATGACCTCGCAGCTGCTGTCGGTGCTGTCGGCCGAGGGCACCGTCGTGCGCGGGGAGCCGCGCGGCGCCTGGACGTCGCCTCGGCACGTGTGGTCGCCGATGAGCGACTGGTTCCCGGACGGTGTCCCCGTGCTGGACGAGGACGCCGCGCGCGTGCAGCTCGCGCGGGCGTGGCTGGAGGCGTTCGGACCCGCCACCGTGGCCGACCTGCGGTGGTGGACCGGCTGGAACCTGGGGCAGGCGCGTCGCGCCGTCGGCGCGCTCGACGTGCGCGAGGTGCAGGTGGAGGTCGGCGCCCCCGGGGCGGACGCCGTCGTCGCCGACGGCGTGATGCTGCGGTCGACCGACCTGGACGCGGACCTCGACCCGGCGCTGGACGACGTCGTGGCCGGGCACGCCGCGCTGCTGCCCACGCTCGACCCGACCACGATGGGCTGGACGGCCCGGGACTGGTACCTCGGCCCGCACCGGCCGCGGCTCTTCGACAGTGCCGGCAACGCGGGCGCCACCGTGTGGTGGCAGGGCCGGGTCGTCGGGGCCTGGGCCGTGCGGCCCGACGGCGACGTCGTGTGGCGTCTGCTCGAGGACGTCGGGGCCGACGGCGAGGCTGCCGTCGCCGCCAAGGGCGCGCGTCTGCGCGCAGCCCTCGGCGGCAGCAGCTTCCGGCCGGGGTACGTGACCCCGCTGTACCGGGAGCTGCTGGCCGGGTGACCTGCCGTCAGAGGTAGCGCAGCGGGTCGAACTCGTCGAGCGGGATGATCCGGACGCGCGGGAGCGACGTGGTGAAGGCGTCGGCGTCGCCCTCGAGGTCGAACATCTCCAGCCCGCGCTCCGTGAGCTGCGTGAACTGCCCGTTCACGAACTCGCGGAAGGCCAGCAGACCGACGCGGCGCTCGTCGCCGAGCAGCGCCTCGATCTGCGGCAGGAAGTCGCCGTCGTGGCTCGCGAGGAGCACGTCGCCGTCGCGGTCCGCCAGCGCCTCCAGCGTGCGCTGGATGCCGACGTCGACCACCTTCTCCGTGCCCGACGACGCCAGCGGGATGGGCTTGTAGCCCATGGCCAGCAGCGCCTGCACGAACGCCATCGGCATCTGCCCGCTGCTCGCGTTGAGGAAGAACAGCGGGACGACGTCCTGCTCCCACAGCTTCTGAGCGAACGTCGAGATGCGGTCCCAGCGCGGGCGCTCCTCCGGGTTCGGTCGCCGGCCCAGCACGTTCATGCCGAGAGTGGCGTCGATGTTCTCGCCGTCGACCAGGAGGTAGGTGCGGCGCGCAGCGGGCTCGACGGGGGAGGGCACGCTCGCCGGGCCCGGGGCGGTGAAGGCGGGGGACATGCTCCTCAGCGTATCGGCACCACCCGCCCCGCCGAGGTAGTTCCGGAAGTGCCGAGGTAGTTCCGGCCCGCAGAACTACCTCGGCTGGGGTTGAACTACCTCGGCGAGGTTCGAACTACCTCGGCAAGGGTGGGACTACCTCGGCGAGGTTCGAACTACCTCGGCAAGGGTGGGACTACCTCGGCAAGGCTGGAACTACCTCGGCAGGGGTCAGGCCTGGCCGGTCGAGGGGTTGATCTGCGGTGCCGGGGCGCTGCCGGCCTTGAGCGCGGCGAGGCGGGCCTCGAGCTCGATGTCGGCGTCCGACGCCTCCAGCTCGGCGAACTGGGCGTCCAGGGACGACGCGGCGACCTCCGCCTGGCCCATCGCCATCGCCTCTTCGCGGCGGACGGTCTCCTCGAAGCGGGAGATCTCGCTCGTCGGGTCGAGGACGTTGATCGAGCTGATCGCGCCCTGCACGGTCTGCTGCGCCTGGGCCGCCTTCTGGCGGGCCACGAGCTGGTCGCGCTTGGACTTCAGCTGGCCCAGCTTGTCCTTCATGGCGGCGAGGCCGGCCTTGAGCTTCTCCACGGTGACGCGCTGCTGCTCGATCATCGGCTGGGCGGTGCGCACCTCCGTCTCGGCGTCGAGCTGCTTGCGCAGCGCCACCTTGGCGAGGTTGTCGAACTTGTCGGCGTCGACCGGGTTTCCGGCGGCGCGGTACTCGTCGGCCTTGCGCGACGCGGCGAGCGCCTTCGTGCCCCACTCGCTCGCGGCGGCGACGTCCTCGTTGTAGTCCTGCTCGGCCAGGCGCAGGTTGCCGATCGTCTGGGCGATGGCCTGCTCGGCCTCGGCGATGTTGCTCGTGTAGTCGCGCACCAGCTGGTCGAGCATCTTCTGCGGATCCTCGGCGCGGTCCAGCAGTGCGTTGATGTTCGCCTTCGCGAGCTGGCTGATGCGCCCGAGGATGCTCTGCTTCTGCGTCATGGTCGTGCTTCCTTCCGTCGCCCTGCTGAGGTGGTGTTCGAGGTCACGTGCCTGCCAGAACGCCTGCCGCCCTGGCCGAGTTCCGTCGGGGCAGAAGCCTCCCCGGCGCCAGCCTCCGTCAGAACCTGCCGCCCCGCGAGCGCCCGCCGCGGCCGCCTGCCCCACGACCCGCCCCGCCGCCGCCGAAGCCGCCGCCGCCGAAGCCTCCGCCGAACCCGCCGCCGTAGCCGCCGCGGCGACGCCCGCCACCGAGCCCGCCACCGAGCCCGCCGCCGATGCCACCCCCGGAGCCGCGCAGGACGGAGTCGAGCAGGATGCCGCCCAGCACCATCCCGCCCACGTTGGACCCGCCCGGGCGGCCGCCCTGGCCCATGTCCCACGACGCGGTGTCCTGCTCCGCGGCACGTGCTGCCTGCGCCGCGTACCGCTCGGCCTGCTGCGCGCGCTCCAGGGCCGCCGCCGGGTCCTGCGCCTGGAGCGACCGCGCCTCGGCGACGAGCCGTGCGGCCTCGGCGAGCCGGGTCCGTGCCTCGGGCCCGACGGCGCCGCGACGGGTGTCGACGTAGTCCTGCGTCGCACGGACCTGCGACTCCGCGCGACCCAGCGTGTCGCGCAGGAGCGCACGGGCGCGGGCGTCGGACTCCGCCTTCTCCCGGGCGGGCGCGAGCGCGGCGTCGAGCGCCGCCTCCGCCGCGGTGAGGCGGTGCAGCGCAGCGAGCGGGTCGCCGCCGGTGCGGGCGTCGCGTGCCTGCGCCATCGCCGCCTGCGCCTCCGTCAGCGCGGCGGCGAGGGCGCCGCCGTCCGCCCCGCCGTCCGGCCCGCTGCCGGCGGGGGCGAGCCGGGCCGCGTCGGCCACGTCCTGACCGATCGAGGCCAGCCCCTTGTCGAGGTCTGCTCCCGCCGACGCGAGCTCCGCGCCGGCGCGGTCGACGGCGTCGAGCAGGGTGGCGGCCTGGCCGAGGGCGTTCTGCGCCGCCCGGAGGTGCGCGACCGCCGTCGCCCGGGTGCGGCCGGTGAGCGCGGCGCGCCCGGTGGCCAGCGCCTCCCGCGCGTGCGCCACCAGGGCCGTCGCCTGGTCGGGGTTGGCCCGGACCGACGCCAGCGCCGACGTCGGGTAGGTCGCCGCGAGCCCGGCGAGGGTCTCGCGCGCGAGGGGGACGCGGGCCTCGATCTCGCCGGAGCGCTGCTCGGTCCCGTCGAGCAGCTCGGGCGCGCGCTGCTGGAGGGCTCGTAGCTCGTCGAACGCGTCGGTCTGCGCGTCCAGCGACGTGCCGGCGCGCTCGCACAGCCGCAGGATGCCGGTGAGCAGCTCGCGCCGGCGGGGCTCGTCCTCGGGCTGGTCGTCGTCCAGCTCCTGGCGCAGCCGGAACGCCTGTGCGACGTCGCCCTTGGCGGCCTCGAGCGCGGAGGCGAACTCGGTGGTGGCCTCCAGCCCGAACTCCGCCTGCGCGAAACCGAGCTCCTGCTCCGAGGTGCGCACGGCGTCGTCGATGCCGACGAGGGCGGCGCCGACGCGACGCTCGAGCTCGTCGGTCGGCAGGGCGGCGGTCTCGTCCGCCGGGGCGGCCGGGCCGGTCCGGGCCCCTGCGGCGCGGCGCGAGCGGAACCAGAGCCAGCCGCCCACGAGGACCAGGGCGAGCACCCCGAGGCCGAGGACGGTGCCCCAGGGCACGCCCCCGCCGGACCCCGAGGTCGCCCCGGTGCGCACGGTGTCGGCCGCCGCGACCGCCGCGCCCGCCCAGTCGCCGTCGCGCAGGTGGTCCTCGACCGTCTCCTCGACGGCGTCGAGCTGGGCGTCCGTGACACCGGCGTTGTTGTCCACCGACAGGCCGTAGACCTCGTCCTCGGTCGCGACGGCGAGCAGGAGGTCGTCCGCGCCCAGCGCCGCGTGGTTCGCGGTGGCGTTGGCCCAGCTGGGTCCGTCGGCGCCGTCGAACGAGTCCACGTACACCACGAACAGCTGGTAGGGGGTCTCGTCCGCGAGGCTGTCGAGCGCGGACTGCACCTCGGCCTCGTCACCGGCGTCGAGCACGCCCGCGGCGTCGGTGATCTCGTCGTCGAGCTGGGTCAGGGGAGGGACGGCGGAGGCGCTCGTGGCGGGCAGCGTCGCGCCGGCGAAAGCCAGCAGGACGGCGGCCGCGCACGCGCCGACGGCCGCGACGCCGCGGCGTCGACCGGCGGGAACAGGGGGATGCACGACCCGATCGTGTCGCGCCGACCCGGGCGACGCAATCGCGGTCCGGGTGCGACGGACGATCGACGGCGACGAGCGACGAGGACCGTCGATCCGCGAGACCGGACCGGCCACCAGCACCGAGGTCAGGCCACGGTGTCCAGGTCCTCCGCGTCGAGGATGCGGTACGCGTACCCCTGCTCGGCGAGGAACCGCTGCCGGTGGGCGGCGAAGTCCTGGTCCACGGTGTCCCGGGCGACCACGGCGTAGAAGTGCGCCGTCCGCCCGTCGGCCTTGGGGCGCATGACGCGGCCCAGCCGCTGCGCCTCCTCCTGGCGGGACCCGAACGAGCCGGAGACCTGGATCGCGACCGACGCCTCGGGCAGGTCGATGGAGAAGTTCGCCACCTTCGACACCACGAGCCGGCTGATCTCGCCGGAGCGGAACGCCTCGAACAGCCGCTGGCGCTCGCGGACCGTCGTCGCGCCCGTGATGAGCGGGGCGTCGAGGTGCGCGCTGAGCTCCTCGAGCTGGTCGAGGTACTGGCCGATGACGAGCACCTGGTCGTCCGGGTGCTGCGCCACGATCCGCTCGACGACACGGTTCTTGCCCGGCGCGCAGGCGGCGAGACGGTACTTGTCCTCGGGCTCCGCTGTCGCGTACAGCATCCGCTCGTGCTCGGGCAGCGTGAGGCGCACCTCGACGCAGTCGGCCGGCGCGATGTAGCCCTGCGCCTCGATGTCCTTCCAGGGCGCGTCGTACCGCTTCGGCCCGATGAGGCTGAACACCTCGTCCTCGCGCCCGTCCTCCCGCACCAGGGTGGCGGTGAGGCCGAGGCGACGACGCGCCTGCAGGTCCGCCGTCATGCGGAAGATGGGCGCGGGGAGCAGGTGCACCTCGTCGTAGAGGACGAGGCCCCAGTCGCGCGCGTCCAGCAGCTCGAGGTGGCTGTACACGCCCTTCCGCTTCGTCGTGAGCACCTGGTACGTCGCGATCGTGACGGGCTTGATCTCCTTGCGGGAGCCCGAGTACTCGCCGATCTCGTCCTCGGTGAGGGTGGTGCGTCGCACCAGCTCGTCGCGCCACTGGCGGGCGCTGACCGTGTTGGTCACGAGGATGAGGGTGGTGGTGCCGCTCTTCGCCATCGCGCCCGCGCCGACGATCGTCTTGCCGGCGCCGCACGGGAGCACCACGACGCCGGAGCCGCCGTGCCAGAAGCCGTCCACCGCCTGTGCCTGGTACGGGCGCATCTCCCACTCCTTGGGCTCCTCCGTGGGGGTCCGGGGGTGGGTGGGGGAGGCGAGGGCGATCTCGTGCTTCTCGCCGTCGACGTACCCGGCGAGGTCCTCCGCGGGCCAGCCGAGCTTGACCAGCACCTGCTTGAGGTGGCCGCGCTCGGACGGGTGCACGACGACGGTCTGCTCGTCGATCCGTTCGCCCACCAGCCCGGCGGTGCGCTTGGACTTCAGCACCTCCGCGAGCACCGCGCGGTCGCTGGCCTCCAGCACGAGCCCGTGCGTCGGGTGGGTCGCGAGCGTGAGCCGGCCGTAGCGGCCCATCGTCTCGGCGACGTCGACGAGCAGGGCGTGCGGCACCGGGTAGCGGGAGTACTCGATGAGCGTGTTCACGACCTGCTCCGCGTCGTGCCCGGCGGCGCGCGCGTTCCACAGCCCCAGGCTCGTGAGCCGGTAGGTGTGCACGTGCTCCGGCGCACGCTCCAGCTCCGCGAAGGGCGCGATGGCGCGGCGCGCGTCGTCGGCGCGGGGGTGGTCGACCTCCAGCAGGATGGACTTGTCGCTCTGCACGATCAGCGGACCGTCGGTCATGCGGTTCCTTCCGTCAGCCTGCCGGGCACTGCCGAGCACGGGTCGCGATCGGTGTCCGGCATCCAGGCGTTCCTAACACCGTGCTCGGCGGTTTCTGTTCCGGCTCAGCCGTCCGCCGGCTCGACGGCGGCGATGCGGTGCACGGCGACGGTGAGCTCCGCCTCCCGTGCCGGGTCCAGGGCGCGCAGCCGACCGCCGTCGAGCCGCAGCGGCCGCAGCGCGCGCCGCTCCAGCGTGCCCGACGCGCCGACCATCTCGATCCAGACGAGCCGGCCGTCGCGCAGGGCGTCGTGCAGGGTGGCGAGCGCGTCCCCGGGCTCGACGGTGCGGCGCCGTCCTGCGCCGTCGGGGCGTGGCGCCGGGGGGCCGGCCGCCGCCGGGGCAGGTCCGGGCCGGCGCCCGGCGAGGCGGTCCACCGCCGTCTCGTCGCCCGAGTCCGCAGCGCGCAGCCGGGCGACCAGGTGGGCGCGGGCGTCGTCCGTCGTCACCTCCGGCTCGGCCGACGGCCCGCGGCGCGCGTCGCGGGGGCCGCGGTCGAGCCGCGGCGGGCGACGCAGGCGGGTGCTGAGCACACGGCCGTCGGGGCCTTCGACGGCGGACAGCAGGCCGCGGGCACGCAGCGCGTCGTGCAGCTCGGCGGCGGGCACGGACGAGGCGAGCACCGTGGGGGCGAGCCGGACCAGCCCGAGGTGCGCGAGCCGGGGGTCCGCCGCGAGGCCAGCGAGCACCGTCGGGTCGGCCGCGCGCACGTACGACCCGGCCGAGCCGACGCGCAGCGACTCGTGCCGTCGGGCCGTGTCCCGCACCAGGTACTCCAGCGGCTGCGGCACCGGCACCCGGGACCGCCGGGCCAGCGCGTCCAGCAGCTCGTCGGCCGTGGTGCCGTGGTCCAGCGCCCGCGTCACGGACGACGGCGAGAAGCGCACCGTCGTCGCCGCGCCGCGCGACTCGACGTCCGCGGACCGCTCCAGCAGCAGCGCCAGCGCCTGCGACGGACGGCCCGGCACGATGCCGGTGAGGTCGCCCTGCAGGAGCACCTCGTCCACCTCTGGCGGCAGCGCGCCGCGCATCGCCTCCGCGAGGACGCCGGGCGGGTGCGGCACCCCGGCAGGGCCAGGGCCGTCCGGGTGCGCGAGGAGCGCCGCCCCGGGGCCGGACAGCGCGCCTGCCCCGGTCACGCCGAGCAGCGCCGCCTCCGCGAGCAGCCCGGCCACCGCCTGCTCGGGCGGCACCGTGCGCGGGGCGTGCCAGCGCAGCACCGCCATCACCGCCCCGGAGTCCAGGGCCGTACCCGGCTGGGCGGCGAGCACCTCCAGCACCTGCCGCCGCAGCCGCGGCACCCACCCGCGGTGCAGGTCGGGGGACAGGGGCGCCCGCAGCGTGCCCTTCTCGTCGCGCGACCCGACCAGCCACGGCGTGCGGCGCGACCCCGCCCACGCGGCGGCCAGCACGGCCCAGCGCTCGGCGTCGTCCATCGGCTCCCACATGTCGGCGACGGTCGTGGGGCGGTACGACGGCGGGGCGTCGCCGTCGTCGGCCACCACGCCGGCGGCGGCAGCCAGCTCGACGACGAACGCCGCGTCGCCCTCGTCGGCACCGATCGCCTGGGCGGTGCGCCGCAGGTCGCGCACGCCGAGCCCGCCGCTGCGCAGCACCGCGGGAGCGGTGTCGTCCCACGCGGCGACCAGGAGGTCGACGCGGCGGACGAGGTCGAGGGCGGCGCTCGCCGCCTCCGCGTCGGCCACCTCCTGCGGGACGTCGCGCCCGTCGGGCCGCGGCGCCGACAGCTCGGGCGAACGGTGGGTGCGGCCGTCGCGCAGGGCCAGGCCGACGTCGCGCGGCAGGGCGACGTGCCGGGCGTCCGTGCGCAGCAGCAGGCGTGCGTCCACGAGGGCGTCGACCGCCGTCCGGGCCGGCGTGCCGGGCGCGGGGACGAGGCCGATCGGCGGCCCCCACGCCAGCGCGTCGAGCACCTCGCGGCTGCCCCGCGGCAGGTCGGGCAGCGGCGTCCCGTCCCCGTCGGGTCGGGACGCGCCACCGTGCCGGACCGGGCCGAGGCCGGCGGGGTGCGGGCCGAGCACGTCGTCCAGCCCGGGGGCGGGGCGCAGGTCCGGGTGCCCCGGCGCGCCGGCGTCCCACAGGAGCGCGGCGGTCAGCGCGTCGTCGAGGACGCGCTCGACCAGGGACCCGGCGTCGTCGGATCCCTGCGCCGCGGCGTCGTCGGCCCCGACCGCGTGCCGCACGTCCCCGGGTGTCACCGGACCGCCGGGGGCGAGGGCCACGACCGCCTCGAGCACCTGCAACGTCTGCGCGTCCGCGTGCGCGAGCGCCCGTTCCAGGGCGGTGCGGCTGGACGCGCGGGCGGCGAGGGAGCGCAGGGTGGACGGCGACGGCGTGGCGAGGTCCGGGCGCGCTCGGAGCAGCGCGAGGAGCGCGTCGTCGTCGCGGGTGCGGACCGCCTCGGTGAAGGTGCGGGGCGCTGCCGGGTCGCCGGCGCCGTCCGCGACGTCGGCCTCCGCGGTGCTCCGGGGCGACGTGGTGGCCATCTGATCGATGCTACGCGCCGCCCCACGACGCCGAGCAGGCGGTTCAGCACGGAATGCGCGGTGAGAAGGTGGACAACCACCTGTTCGGCGGCGTGGCGCGGGCGTCCGGCGGCGGGTCCCGGACCGATGCGGCGGTCGGTCGCACCGGCCGGTAGCCTGAGCCTCTGGCTCGGCGCCGTCCACGGACGGGCGCCGGCCGGATCAGGCTCCGCGCACCGGCGCGGCGTCGCAGTCGACGACGAGCACGAAGAGGTTGAGGTGCCCACCGGCAAGGTCAAGTGGTACGACGCGGAGCGCGGGTTCGGCTTCATCGCCAGCGAGGACGGGGGAGAGATCTTCCTGCACGCCTCCGCGCTGCCGACGGACGTGAGCGGCGTCAAGCCGGGCGCCCGGGTCGAGTTCGGGGTGGCCGACGGCCGCCGCGGACCCTCGGCGCTCGCGGTGAAGCTGCTCGACCCCGCACCGTCGGTGGCCAAGGCCAGGCGCAAGGCGCCTTCCGAGATGGCCGGCATCGTCGAGGACCTCATCAAGGTCCTCGACCACACGGGCGACCAGCTGAAGCGGGGCAAGTACCCCGAGGCCGCGACGGGCAAGCGCGTCGCGACGCTGCTGCGCGCCGTCGCGGACGACCTCGACTCCTGACCGGCACGCCCGCCCGGCCGAGGGCCCGAGACGAGGACATGACGAGCACGAAGAGGACCACGACATGGTGACCGCCGCCGCTGACGCCCCTGCCCGCACGACGCGGGTCAGCTCCCGCGCGCGCAAGGACGCGGTGCTCCTGGGCGCCGTCGACCAGGCCCGCGAGGCCGCGCAGGAGGGCGCGTCGTCGCCGTCCGACGTCGGCGAGCACCTCGGTGCGGTCGCCGAGGGCGAGCGCCTCATGTCGCACCGGTTCGCCGCCACGATGCCGGGCTACCGGGGCTGGCACTGGACCGTCACGCTGGCGCGCGTGCCCCGCGGGAAGGTCGCGACCGTCTGCGAGGTCGAGCTGCTGCCCGGGGACGACGCCCTGCTCGCGCCGGCCTGGCTGCCCTGGTCCGAGCGCCTGCGCCCGGGCGACATCGGCCCGGGCGACACCCTGCCGTTCCGGGCCGACGACCCGCGTCTCGAGCCCGGGTGGAAGGCCACCGGCGACGAGGAGCTCGACTCGGTCGCGATCGACGAGCTCGCCCTCGCCCGCGAGCGGGTGCTGTCGCCGCAGGGCCGGGACGAGGCCGCGGAGCGCTGGTACCGCGGTTCGCGCGGCCCGACGGCGCCCGGCGCGGTCGCGTCCCCGGCGGAGTGCACCACGTGCGGCTTCCTCGTGCCGCTGCAGGGGCCCCTCGGCCAGCTCTTCGGCGTCTGCGCCAACGCGTGGTCGCCCGACGACGGCAAGGTCGTGTCCCTGGACCACGGCTGCGGCGCGCACTCCGAGACGGACGCGCCGCACCCGCCGAGCGACTGGCCGGCCGACGCGCCCCTGATCGACGAGCTCCGCGTGGAGGCCGTCGCGGTCTCCCGCCGCACGCCGCGGGCCGACGGGGCAGCCGCCGGAGACGGCACGACCGACGCCGCGGAGGCGACGGCAGAGGCGACGGAGGCGGAACCCGCCTCCGGACGTCCCGACACCGAGTGACGGGCGACGTCTTCGAGACCTCCGCCCTGCGGCGCGCGGTCACGGAGGCGTGGCTCGGCTCGGGCACGCGCTTCCGGGAGGACGCGAACGCGGAGGAGGACCACGCCCGCGGCTACTACCGCGACCGTGTGGTGGTGGAGCTCGCGCAGAACGCCGCGGACGCCGCGGCCCGCGCGGACGAGTCGGGGCGGCTGCTGCTGCGGCTCACCGAGCTCGGTGACGACGACCCGCGCGGGGTGGCGACGCTCCTCGCCGCGAACACCGGCGCCCCGCTGACCGCCGAGGGCGTGGCCTCGCTCGCATCCCTCCGCGCGTCGGCGAAGGCGGCCGAGGGCCCGGAGGTCGGCCGCTTCGGCGTCGGCTTCGCGGCGGTGCGCGCGGTGGCGGACGAGATCACGGTGCGGTCCCGGACGGGGGGCGTCCGGTTCTCGCTCGACGCGACGCGCGACCTGCTGGACGACGTCGCGCCTCCGGGGACACCCCTGCACGACGCGGTCGCGGGACGCGGCGACGACCTGCCCCTGCTGCGGCTCCCGTTTCCGGCGCCGGCCCTGGCGGACGACGCGGGCCTCGATGCCGACCTCGACGTCGGCTCCGTCGACAGCGCGGGCGACGGACCGCTCGCCACCGTGGTGGAGCTCGTGCTGCGGGACGCGGACGCGCTCGCGTCGGTGCGTGCGCAGCTCGACGCGCTCGACGACGCCCTGCTGCTCGCCCTGCCGGCGCTCGCCTCGGTCACCGTCCGCAGCGACGACCGGACGCGCGTCCTCGCCGACCTGGAAGAGCGGTGGGCGGTGCTGCGGCGCACGGGCGCGGTCGGCGACGGCGACGTGGCGGACCTGCCGCGCGAGCAGCGCCGTCCGCGCTGGTCGATCGCCTGGGCGGTCCCGCGCCCCGACCGTTGTGGGTACGAGAACGGCGAGAATTCCACCGCCGATTCCGACCATTTCCGTACCCACAACGAGGCGGGGGGCGTGCTGCACGCGCCCACGCCGACCGACGTGCCGCTGTCGTTCCCGGCGCTGCTCGTGGCCTCGTTCCCCGTGGACCCGGGCCGCCGCCGCGTGCTGCCGGGGCCGCTGACCGACCGGCTCGCGGCCGAGGCCGGGCGGGCGTACGCCGACCTGCTCGCAAGGCTCGCGCCCGAGCGCGGTGCCGACGTCCTGGACCTCGTGCCGGGCGGCATGCCCGCCGGCGACCTGGACGCCGTCGTCCGCGACACGGCCCTGGAGGCGCTGCGGTCCGCCCCGCTGCTGCCCGCCCCGCGCGGCACCGACGAGACCGACGAGACCGACGAGACGGTCGACGGGAGCGTCGCGAGCGCGGTCGCCCCGGCCGACGCCACCGCCCTGGTCGGCGCGGCCGGCGACGACCCGCGCCTGGTCCGGGTGCTGGCCGGGGTGGTGCCCGGCCTCGTGTCGCTCACCACCGCGCAGCAGGGCGTGGCCCGCCGCCTCGGCGCGACGCCGACCACCCTCGCGGACGTCCTCGCCGAGCTGCCCGGGGGTCTCCCCCCGACACGCTGGTACACGCTGTGCGAGGCGCTCGAGCCGTACACCGGCGACGCGGGGGTGCTCGAAGCCCTCGCGGGAGCACGGGTGCCGCTCGCCGACGGGCGCACCGCCTCGGGGGTGCGGGGCACGGTCGTGCTGCCGGAGGACGACGACGACCCGGCGCTCGCCGCGGTCGCCCGCACCCTCGGCGTCCGGGTGGTCCACCCCGACGCGGCGCACCCGATGCTGGTGCGGGCCGGGGCCACGTCCACGAGCCCGCGCGACCTGCTGGACGACCCGGGCGTGCGCGCCCTGGCGCTGGCGGCGTCGGAGGCGCTGCTCGACGGCGCGGCCGACGTGCCGCAGGCGCCGGGCGCCGTCGGCGTGCCCACGCTGGTCGGGCCGGTGGACGTGAGCCCGGGGGAGGTGGTCCAGAACGTGTTGGCGCTGGCCAGGCTCGCGCTGGCGACCGGTGGCGACACGTTCCCGTTCTGGCTCGGGGAGCTGCCCGTGCCCACCGAGGACGGCATGCGCCCCGCGCGCGAGGCCGTGCTCCCCGGTTCGTGGGCGGCGGAGGCGATGCCGGGCCTGGCACCCGTGACGCGCGCTGCGCTGGCCTACTACACCGCACCGTTGCTGTCGGCCGTGGGCGTGCGGGCCGACGTCGGGGTCTACCGCGTCGCGGACGTCCTCACACCCGACCCGGTGGACCCGGAGGCGGAGCACGGACCGGACGACCCCGCCGGGTGGCTCTCGGGCTGGGACGACTACCTGCGCTTCCTCGCCGACCGCGTCGGCCCCGGCGTGGACGTCGGCGACGTCGACGCGGTGCCCGACCTCGACGCCGTCGACCCCGGCGAAGCCGACGACGACGACGCCGACGACGCAGGTGCCGACGGTGCCCCGGACGACGTCGCGGCACCCGACCCCTGGGCCGACGTGCTGGCCGCGCTCGTCGCGGACCCCGACGCGCGCCGCGCCCTCGTCACGCCGGTGGCGGGCGCGCCGTCCTACACGGCCTGGTGGTTGCGCGACCGCCTCGGCGCCCCGTTCGCCGCGCACGACGGCGTGCCGCTGCTGCCGCCGACGCCGCCCGCCGTTGCCACCCTCGACCCGGAGGCACGACGCGCGCTCGGCGTGGTCGACGGCCTCGACCGGCTCGACCCGCTCGACTGGCCGGCCACGCTCGACCGCCTGCCCGAGGCCGGCACCTCCGTCCCCCTGCCGGTCGCGCTGGGCGTGTGGCGCGGGCTCGCGGGGGTGGCGGTGCGGCTCGCGCCGGGCGCACGGGCCAGCGCGCTCGACCCGCTGCCGGACCGGCTGCCCGCACTCGACGCGAGCGACGTCGTCGTGCGCCGGGCCGACGACATCGAGGTGGCCGGCACCGCGCGCTGGGCCGTGCTCGGGGCGGTGCTGCCCGTGCCCGAGGCCGAGGTGGGGGCCGTCGCCGACCTCCTCGACCTGCCCGTCGTCGGCGAGGACGGGCTGCCCGCGCCCGACGGCCCCGGCCGGGAGCGGGCCCTCGACGAGCGTGTCGCCGCGCTGGACCCCCGGCTGCCGCGCGTGTGGTTCGAGCACGGTCGGCTGTCCGTCGCCGGCGGCCCGGTGCCGTGGTGGGTGGACGCCGAGGGGCGCGCGCACGCCACCGACCGCGCCGGGCTGGCCGCGGCGCTCGCGGACCTGCTGGGGCGGCCGGACCGCGCCGCGCTGCTCGCCACCGTGCTCGCCGCGCCGGAGCGCGCCGCCGAGCTGTGGGTCACCACCGCCTGGGGCTGACCAACCGAGGGCTGACCAGGACCGAGGGCCGGCCCGGACCGGGCTCAGCCCTCGCCGCGGTACTCCCCGCGGTGCCGGCGCTCCCAGACCAGGCCGGCGCCGCCGAGGAGGATGCCGGCCACGCAGGTCACGACCGCCTCGACGGTGCCGCGGTCGAGCATGAACATCGCGAGCGTCGCGACCAGGGCGACCGCCCACAGGCCGATGCCGCCGAGCATCACGCGCCGCAGGTCCACGCGCAGGGGCGGGGGGCCGGGACGGCGCTCCTCAGGATGGGTCAGCAGGCGGACGAGCGAGGGCACCCGCCCAGTCTATGGCCCCGGGCGGCGATGTCCCGGGGCACCCTCGCCATGACGCGGACCGACGGCTGAATTGCGGGTGAAACTGCAGGTCAGAGGGTGAAAACGCGACGGGTGAAAGGCGGGGTGAAAGGGCCCGGAAAAGGGATCCGCGGGCCGCTCGACGCTCCTACCTTGGTGACGCCGCCGTGCGAGGGCACGACGCGCAGCCCGGAGGGAGGAGGCCGCCGTGATCACCGTCCCGGACACCGGCCAGCCCGTCCGGTCGCGCGCCGCGGCAGCCCGGGCCGCGAGCCTCAAGGCGGTGCGGGACTCGTTCCGCGCCGGGTCCTGGCAGGCCTCTTACCGTCGCCGCCTGGTCCGGACCGACGTCGTCGTGGTGGTCGCGACGGCGGCCGTCGCCGCCACCGCGCGAGGCCTCGCCGTGCACGACAGCATCACGCCGTGGGTGCTCGGCGACCAGGTGCTGTCGGTCGTCGTCCTCGTGACCGCGTGGCTGGCGAGCCTGTGGATCGCCCGCGCCTACGACGTGCGGGTCTTCGCGTCCGGGCCCGCGGAGTACCAGCGGGTCTTCGACGCGTCGTGGCGTCTCGTCGCGCCGCTCGCGCTCCTGGCGCTCCTGGTCGCCCGGCCCGGCATCTCCACGTTCCTCCTCGTCGCCGTGCCGACCGGCGTCATCGCCCTGCTGACGGGCCGCTGGCTGTGCCGCGGCTGGCTGCACCGGCAGCGGCAGAAGGGCGGGTGCGTCACCCTCGTCCTCGCCATCGGGCTCAAGGACCAGGTCGAGCGGCTCGTGCACGAGCTCAACGACCGCACCTCCGGCTACCGTGTCGTGGGCGCGTGCACGCCGACGTCCGACGACCTGCGGCCCGGTGAGGAGATCCTCGGCGTCCCGGTGGTGGGCGACCTGCGCACCGCCGGCACGATGGCGGCCCAGGTCGGCGCGGACTGCGTGGCGGTCAGCGGCTCGGACGCCATCACCGCCGACGTCGTGCGCCGCCTCGGCTGGGAGCTGGAGCCGGTGGGCGTGGACCTCATGCTCACCGCCGAGCTGGCCGACGTCGCGGGTCCCCGCATCACGATCACGCCCGAGCAGTCCGTGTCGCTGCTGCACGTCGACGCGCCGCGGTTCACCGGCCCGCGGTACGTGTTCAAGTCCGTCGTGGACTGGACGGGCGCCGCGCTCATCACGATGCTCCTGCTCCCGGTGATGGCGGTCGTCGCCGTCGCCGTGCGTGCCACCAGCCGCGGACCCGTGCTGTTCCGCCAGGCCCGCGTCGGTCGCGACGGCCGCACCTTCGAGATGCTGAAGTTCCGCAGCATGCGCCTGGGTGCTGACCGCGAGCGGACCGTGCTCACCGGGCCGAGCGACGGCTCGGGCGTCCTGTTCAAGCTGCACGACGACCCGCGCGTCACCGCCGTCGGACGCGTGCTGCGCCGCCTGTCGCTGGACGAGCTGCCGCAGCTGTTCAACGTGCTCGCCGGGCAGATGTCGCTCGTCGGGCCTCGACCGCCGCTGCCGGCCGAGGTGTCGCAGTACGAGGCCCGCGTGCGGCGGCGGCTGCGCGTCAAGCCGGGACTCACGGGCCTGTGGCAGGTAGGCGGCCGCTCCGACCTCTCCTGGGAGGAGGGCGTGCGGCTCGACGTCTTCTACGCCGAGAACTGGACGGTCTTCGGCGACCTCCTCATCCTGGCCCGCACGGCGAAGGCCGTGGTCACGGGCCGCGGGGCGTACTGAGGGCTCGACCCGCACTGTGAAATCCGTGTCACCAGACGGTTTCCGTGCCGGAGGCCTTCACAGGATCTGGCACGATTCTGCCCATGGCGAACCAGACCACCGCGCCGCCGCAGGGCGAGCTGAGCGCGATCGACCGCTTCTTCAAGATCACTGAGCGAGGCTCCACCATCGGCGGGGAGATCCGCGGCGGCCTGGTGACCTTCTTCGCGATGAGCTACATCATCGTCCTCAACCCGCTGATCATCGGCACGGTGCAGGACGGCACCGGGCAGGTGCTCGGCGGCGGCGCCGACGCGACGCCCGAGACGCTGGGCATGGTCGCCGCCGCGACCGCGCTCGTCGCCGGCGTCGCGACGCTCGTGATGGGCGTGTTCGCGAACTACCCGCTCGGCCTCGCCGCCGGCCTCGGCCTCAACGCCGTCGTCGCCTACTCGATCGCCAGCATCGACAAGGTCACCTGGGCCGACGCCATGGGCCTCGTCGTGATCGAGGGCATCATCATCCTGGTGCTCGTGCTCACCGGCTTCCGGGAGGCGGTGTTCAAGGCCGTCCCCGTGGAGCTCAAGACCGCGATCAGCGTCGGCATCGGCATGTTCATCGCGCTCGTCGGGCTGGTGAACGCCGGCTTCGTCGTGCCGGGCGAGGGCACCGTCGTCGAGCTCGGCGACCTCGGCACCTGGCCGATCCTCGTCTTCGTCGTCGGTCTCGTGCTCACCATCGTGCTGTTCGTGCGCAAGGTGCGCGGCGCCATGCTGGTCGCCATCGTCACGGCCACGGCGCTCGCCGTCGTGCTGGAGAACACGCTGCACATCGGCACCAAGGCGGGCGGCAACCCGCACGGCTTCAACCTCAACGCACCCACGTTCAGCGGCGTCGTCACGACGCCGGACCTCGGCCTGATCGGCCAGTTCTCCCTGCTGGGCTCGTTCCAGAACATCGCGGCCGTGTCCGTGGTCCTCATCGTGTTCTCGCTGCTCATCGCGGACTTCTTCGACACGATGGGCACGATGGTCGCCGTCGGGGCCGAGGGCAAGCTGCTCGACGACGAGGGCAACCCGCCCCGGACGCGCGCGATCCTCGTCGCCGACTCGCTCGCCGCGGTCCTGGGCGGCGTCGGCAGCACGTCGTCGAACACCGCGTACGTGGAGTCGACGACGGGCGTGGGCTCCGGCGCGCGCACCGGGCTCGCGGCGGTCGTCACCGGCGTGGCGTTCCTGCTGGCGACCTTCCTGTCGCCGGTGGTCGCCCTGGTGCCCTACGAGGCCGCCGCGCCCGCCCTCGTCTTCGTGGGCTACCTCATGATGGCGCAGGTCGCCGGCATCTCCTGGCGCAACGTGGAGATCGCCATCCCGGCGTTCCTCACGATCGTCCTCATGCCGTTCACCTACTCGATCTCCGACGGCATCGGCGCCGGCTTCATCGCGTTCGTGATCATCAAGCTCGCGCTCGGCAAGGTGCGCCAGATCCACCCGCTCATGTGGGTGGCCGCGGCGATGTTCGTCGTGTACTTCACGCTCGAGCCGATCCAGCAGGCGCTGGGCCTGTAGCACCGCAGGCCGCCCGACGTCTCGGCCCCGGCCGGTCCCACGACCGCCCGGGGCCGCGGCGTGCGCCAGCCCCCACGCGTTCGGACTACGCTCCTGGCAGACCCGGACGCCCCGCATCGCCGCTACGACCAAGGACGAGTTCATGAAGAGAGTCATCACCTACGGGACCTACGACCTGCTCCACTACGGGCACATCGAGCTGCTGCGGCGCGCGAAGGCGCAGGGCGACTACCTGATCGTGGCGCTGTCCTCCGACGAGTTCAACGCCGGCAAGGGCAAGAAGTCGTACTTCACGTACGAGGAGCGTCGGCGCATGCTCGAGGCGATCCGCTACGTGGACCTCGTCATCCCCGAGGACACCTGGGAGCAGAAGACGACCGACGTCGAGAAGTACCACGTCGACACCTTCGTCATCGGTGACGACTGGGAGGGCAAGTTCGACTTCCTCAAGGAGCAGTGCGAGGTCGTCTACCTGTCGCGCACGCCGGAGATCTCGACGACGCAGATCAAGGCGGGGCTGTCGCGCGCGGACGGATGACGTCCCGCTGACGCGGCCGCGCGGAGCCCCCCGATGATGGCGGCGTAAACCGGGCGAGCCCGTCATCGCGGAAAAAACGCCCCCGGCGGGGTGGCGGGCCTGTGGTTAGAGTGCCGGCGCCGAGGTCGGAGCGACCGCTCGGCCTCCGCGCAGACCTCGCCAGGTCGTCGTGCGGTGACCCCGAACGAGGACGGCCCGCATGCCCGCTCGCGCCCCCCGGTGGTCGCTGGCGGCCGTGCGGACGGCCGCGTGGCACCTGCGGCGCGGGGGACCGGCGCAGCTGCGCCGGTACCTGCGCCGACGGCGCGCCGGCGGCGACCGGACGTCCGCCGCGGCCCGCCCGAGCCCGGACGGCCTGACGTACGACCCCTGGCCGCTGCCCCGTCGCGGACCGGGGCGGCCGCTGCGGGTGGGCGTCGTCCTCGACGAGTTCTCGCGTCTGGCGCTCGGGTACGAGTGGGAGCAGGTGCTGCTCGACCCCGCGTCCTGGCGCGCGCAGCTCGACGGCCTGGACCTGGTGTTCGTGGAGTCCGCCTGGCACGGGAACGGCGGCGCGTGGCGGTACCACCTCACCGGCCCGTCCGCGCCACGGCCCGCGGTCGTCGAGCTGCTCGACGCCGCCCGGGAGCGCGGCGTCCCCACGGTCTTCTGGAACAAGGAGGACCCGGCCCACTTCGAGGACTTCCTCCCCACGGCCGCTCTGTTCGACCACGTCTACACGACCGACGTCGGCCGCGTCGGCGCGTACCGCGAGCGGCTGGGGCACGACCGCGTCGGGGTGCTCGAGTTCGCCGCGCAGCCGGCGATCCACAACCCGGTCCGGACGCACGGCGCCGGGCCGCGGCGCGACGTCGCGTTCGCGGGCACGTGGTTCGCGCACAAGTACCCGGAGCGCCGGGCGCAGGCGGAGATGCTGCTGGGCGGCGCGCTGGACGCATCGCCGCGCCTCACGACCGGGCTCGAGATCTTCTCGCGGTTCCGCGGGCAGGACGACCGGTACGAGTTCCCGGAGCCGTACGCGTCGCGCGTCGTCGGCTCGCTCGACTACCCGCAGATGCTCACGGCGTACCGCGACTACAAGGTGTTCCTCAACGTGAGCTCGGTGGTGGGCTCGCCGAGCATGTGCCCGCGCCGGGTCTTCGAGCTCACCGCGTGCGGCACCCCGGTCGTCACGGCACCCGGCGCCGCGGCCGGCGAGCTCTTCGCCCCGGACGAGGTCTTCACCGTCACCACCCGGGCCGAGGCCGCGGACACCGTCCGTGCCCTGGTGCGCTCACGGGAGCTGCGGGACCGCGCGGTGCACCTCGGGCAGCGGCGCATCTGGCGCGAGCACACCTACGGCGCACGGGTGCAGCGGGTGCTGCACGACGTCGGGCTGGGGGACTCGGCGACGGTGCCGCGACCGTCGGTCACGGCGCTCGTGTCCACGAACCGGCCGCACCGTCTCGACGACGTGCTGCGCACCGTGGGCGCGCAGGCCGAGGTCCAGGTGCAGCTCGCCCTGCTCACGCACGGCTTCGAGGTGGACGAGGCCGACGTGCGCGCGCGGGCGGCGCGGGCCGGCGTCGAGGACCTCGTGCTCCTGCACGCCGACGCGGGCGTGCCGTTGGGCACCTGCCTGAACCGGCTGGTGGACGCCGCGGACGGGGACGTCGTCGCCAAGATGGACGACGACGACCTGTACGGCCCGCACTACCTCTCCGACCAGCTGTACGCGATGTCGTACAGCGGTGCCGAGGTGGTGGGCAAGCAGGCGCACTACCTCTATCTCCAAGAACGTGACGTGACATTGCTGCGCTTGCAGGATCTGCAACACCGGCATTCTGACCGGGTGATGGGTCCTACGATCGTCGCGCGTCGAGAGGTAATGGCCGCCGTGCGGTTCGGAGAATTGGCTCGGGGTGAGGACACCGAGTTCTTGCGCCAGGCCGTCGAGGCCGGTGTGCGGATCTATTCCGCGGACAGGTTCAACTTTATCCAGGTGCGGTCCGCCATGGGCGGGCACACGTGGACCGTGGCCGATTCCGAGCTGCTCGCGGCGAGCGACGTGATCTGCTACGGGCGCGCCGACCGGCACGTCTTCGTATGACGAGGAAAGAGCTATGGAGATCAACACGGTCGGCGTGATCGGTCTGGGCTATATCGGCCTCCCGACGGCCGCGATCCTGGCGTCCCAGGAGATCAAGGTGATCGGCGTGGACGTCAAGGAGTCCACCGTCGAGGCGATCAACCGCGGTGACGTCCCGTTCGTCGAACCTGACCTCGCCACCTACGTCGCCGCGGCCGTGCGACGAGGAAACCTGCGGGCCGCGGACACCCCCGAGCCCGCGGACGCCTTCATCGTCGCCGTCCCGACACCCTTCCAGGGCGACTACGAGCCCGACCTGTCGTACGTCGAGGCGGCGGCCAGGGCCGTGGCTCCCGTGCTCCGGGGCGGCGAGCTCCTCATCCTCGAGTCGACGTCGCCCCCCGGCGCGACCCGGAAGATGGCGGACTGGGTGCTCGAGGCCCGCCCCGACCTCAGCCTCGACGGCTCCCAGGGACGCCCGACGATCCACGTGGCGCACTGTCCGGAGCGCGTGCTGCCCGGCCGCGTGATGATCGAGCTGGTCACCAACGACCGCATCGTCGGGGGTCTGACGCCCGAGGCCGGCCAGCGCGCCAAGGACCTCTACGCCGTCTTCTGCCGGGGCGAGATCCTGCTCACGGACGCGGTGACCGCGGAGATGGCCAAGCTGGTCGAGAACGCCTTCCGCGACGTGAACATCGCGTTCGCGAACGAGCTGTCCCTCATCGCCGACAAGCTCGACATCGACGTGTGGGAGCTCATCCGCCTCGCGAACCACCACCCGCGCGTCAACATCCTGGAGCCGGGCCCCGGGGTCGGCGGCCACTGCATCGCCGTCGACCCGTGGTTCATCGTCGACGCCGACCCCGAGCAGGCCCGGCTCATCCGCACCGCACGCCACGTCAACGACAGCAAGCCGCAGTGGGTCGTCGACCAGGTCGTCGCGGCCACCGAGGGGATCGAGTCGCCGACGATCGCGGCCCTCGGCCTCGCGTTCAAGGCGGACATCGACGACCTGCGCGAGTCGCCCGCGCGCCGCATCGTCACCGATCTCGCGGACCGCCTGCCGCAGGCGGACGTGCTGGTCGTCGAGCCCCACATCGACGCGCTGCCGGGCGACCTCGCCCAGCGCCACAACGTGGGGATGGTCGAGTACGCGGACGCGACGGCGGCCGCCGACGTCGTCGTGGTCCTGGTGGACCACCAGCAGTTCAAGGCGAGCGCTGCCGGCGGGGCAGCCGTGGACGGCACGGTCATCGACACCCGGGGAGTCTCCCGTTGATCTCCAGGAGCAGCGACCGCCGTGCTCCGCTGCGCCGGCACGCGGCGGGCGCACGACCCGGCACGACGGCGCAGACGGACGCGACGGACGAGACCGGGGCGGCATCCTCGCCAGGAGCCGGCATGACCCCCGTGGCCGACGTCCTGGCCCACTACCTGGTGGGTCCCGGCGACCAGGTCGACCTGCGGATCGGCGCCTTCCGGGACCACGACGTGGACCGTGCGGCACTCTTCACCATCGAGTTCCGCGACGAGCACCGCGAGGTCGTGGCGCCCGCGGGGGACCTTCCCGTCAACCCCAGGTTCGGACCGTACATCTACCTCCCGGACGGCGAGCAGCCGCTGGCCACGCTGGAGGTGTCGCTCCAGGCGCCGCCCCGGGCCCGCATGATCACCATCCGCGGCCACCAGTGGCGCAAGGGGGTGGCGAACCACGTCACGGAGCTCGAGGTCAGGCGGGCGCCGTCGTCCGCCACGGACCACAGCCTGGAGGACGCGCTCTCGGGCCTGGCGGTCGACGACACCGTCGTCATCATCTACTCCACCGCGCCGCCCGTCGGTCACGAGACGCTGTCCCTGCGCCCCAACCGGCTCGCCCGCGAGTACGCGGCGGCGGGCCATCACGTGATCTTCATGCCGTTCGGAAGTCTCGGCGACTACCCCGAGCAGCCGGACCCCCGCATCCTCCAGGTCGAGGGCAAGCAGCTCTCGGCCCTCTTCACGGCGCTGGCCCACCGCACGGGCCCGAGCACGGTCTTCATCTGTTCGTCCTACCCCGACGTGCGGACGGTGCTCGCCATCGACACCGCGAAGGCGCGCCGGTGGCGCACCGTGTACGAGGTGCGCGACGAGATGGAGGAGTTCAACCGGGTCGGGTACTCGAAGTGGTTCCGGCCGATGCTCGAGTCGCGGGTCGCCCGCGCCGCGGACGACGTCGTGACCGTCAGCCCTCGCCTCGCCGAGAAGATGAACGCCATCTCCGGCAGGACCGACGCGATCGTCGTGCCCAACGGGGTGACGGACGACCTGCTCCGGTCGACCGCCCACCTGCGGACGCTGGACTCCGTCACGGGGAGACCGCGGGACCCGGTGGTCGTCGGGTACATCGGCCATCTCACGCCGAGCTGGTTCGACTGGGAGAGCGTCGTCGACGCGGCGGTCGCCATGCCCGACGTGCGGTTCGAGATCGTGGGGCACGGCATCCCCGACGGCCTGCGGCTGCCGGAGAACGTCGCCGCGCTGGGACCGAGGACGCACGACGAGTGCCGCGCCATCGCCGCGGGCTGGACGGTGGGCATGATCCCGTTCCGTCCGTCGCCCCTCACCACGGCCGTCGACCCGAACAAGCTCTACGAGTACCTGGCGTTCGGCCTGCGGGTCGTGTCCGTGGAGATGGGGTCGGTCACGGAGTCTCCGCTCACCTTCGTCTACCGGCGGAGCGACGAGCTCGCGGAGACGCTGCGGGTCGCCCTGGCGCACCAGGTCGACAAGGCGGACGTCCAGAGCATGGAGCGCTACCTGGCATCGGTGCGGTGGTCTGCCAGGGCAGAGGAGATGAGGCAGCATGTCGGGTTCTGACGCGTCCGTGACGATCTCCGTCTACACGAACTGCTCGCTCGGGGGCATGGCGACGGTGCTCCGCAACCGCGCGCTGGCGGAGCCGGAGACCCGCCACCTGCTCTACTTCTCGAAGGACTCCGGCGGCCGTCCGTCGTTCGCGAACATCCCGCACGTGGACGTCCGCGTCATCGAGAAGGGCCGCCTGATCAACTCGGTGCTCTACGGCGCGGGGCTGTACGACGTGAACGAGATCTCGGTGACGTCGATGCCCAAGATGGCGGAGGCGATCGCGGCGACCGACCTCCGCGAGGCGCTCGTCTACGAGTTCCACACGTCGGACCTGCCGACGATCTCCCGCGAGGTCGGGGAGCTGGCGCTCACCTTCCCGGAGCGGGTGCGGGTCCCCAGCAACTTCGCGGCCGGGCTGGTGCGGAGCGCCATGCAGTCCGCGGGGGTGGACGCCACGATCGAGGTCGTCCCGAACCTCGTGGACCTGTCGACCTTCCAGCGCGGCCGGACGGTCGCGGAGCGTCCGCTCCGGTCCGCGTCCCGCCCCCTGGTCTGGGTGGGCCGGCTGGACAAGGGCAAGAACCCGAACGACTTCGCCCGGATGCTGGCGCAGCTTCCCGAGGAGTTCACGGGGGAGGTGGTCCTCAGCCTGGAGGACGGCCCGGACCGGATCGAGCGCTACCTCGGGATCGCTGGTGACCTCGGTGTGCTCGACCGCCTCCGGTTCCACTCGAACTTCTCCCAGGCCGAGATGGCCAACCTCTATCGATGGGCGGCGCGGCACGGGGGCGCGTTCATCTCGACGTCGCTCGCCGAGTCCTTCGGCTATGCGCTCGTGGAGTCTGCCGCGTGCGGGCTCCCCACGGTGGGCTACGAGGTGGGTCCGCTGGGCGAGCACGACATCTGCGGGGGCGAGCTCGTCCCGGTGGGCAGCATCACCGAGCTGGTGGCGGCGGTGCGGCGGGTCTGTGGGAGCGGCTCCGACCCCGTCCACGTCTGAGGAAGGAGAACCATGGACTACCTGGCACGGATGAGGCGTCGCATCGAGGGCAAGGAGCGCGGCGTCCCGGGCCGGCTCGGGGACAAGCTGGTGGGACGGGAGCTCGCGACGCTGATCGGGGTGCGCTCCGCGACGATCGTCGAGCGACGCACCGGCGTGGGCCTGCCGGACGACCTGTCGTCCCTGCCCACCCGGTTCGTCCTCAAGCCGGTGTTCGGGTCGACGAGCATGGGGGTGCTGCTCCTGGAGCGGGCGGCCGACGGGTTCGTCGACCTGACGACCGGCGCAGGCCTCGCGCCCGAGGACGTCGTCGACGTCCAGAAGAAGGTCGCGGACCACTTCACGAAGGCGCACGACACGGCCGAGTTCCTGGTGGAAGAGCTGCTGGTGTCGCCCGACGGTGAGATCCCTCCCCAGGACGTCAGGTTCTACGCGTTCCAAGGCGAGATCGGCCTGATCCTCAAAGAGGACCACATGCACGAGGTGACCCGGGCCATGTACTTCGGCTCCGACTTCTCGCCGCTGCGCGACGTGCGGTCCAAGTACGGGGTGCACGCCGGGGTGGCGCACATGGAGGAGATCGTCGACGCCGTCGTCCCCGAGCGCGCGGAGGAGCTCCTGTCGGTGGCGCGCCGGATCTCCGTCGCGGTCCCGTCGCCGTTCGCGCGCATCGATCTCCTGCTCGCGACGGGCGGGGTCTACCTGGGCGAGATCACGCTCTACCCGGGCACGTTCTACTACGGCAACCGGAAGCTCATGTCCCCGGGAGAGTCGGAGCGGCTGGGTTCGCTGTGGGAGTCCGCGGAGCGCAGGCTCCTGGGATCGGCAGGGTTCCAGGCCGAGGTCAGCGGTTGATCTCGGCGAGGTGGTCGACGTCCCGCCACGAGGACAGGTCGCGTCCAGTCAAGGACTCGACGTACTCGATGTCCGGTCGGTAGAGCTCGACCAGGATCTGCAGCTCGGCGGGCGAGAAGGGTGCGGCGCTGCGCATCAGGCGCGCGCTGGTGTTCCGGTTGACCGGCGAGGACGAGGCGGCGTCGAGCGCCGGACGCCCCGCCGCCGGCAGGCCGAGCGCGTCGAAGGCCGCGTCGAGGTAGGTCGCCGGGTCGGATGCGAGGTCGTCGTAGAGCAGCACCGAGATGCGGTCCTCCCCGACGGTCGTGGCCCAGTGCCGGTGGAGCTGCCGGTAGAAGCCGACGCCGAGGATCCCGCGCAGGCTCCCCGCCGCGAAGAGGCTCGTGGTCGGCGGGACGGCGCCCATCGCGACCGACTGCCAGTAGGCAGAGATGGCGCGCGAGACGGGGTCACGCAAGGAGAGCAGGTACCGGGTGTCCTCCGGCAGGTGGTCCCGGGCGATCACCGCGCTGTCGTCCCGGCCTCGGCCGAAGGGGCCGTCGGCCACCGGCCAGAAGAAGAGGTGCGAACGCTGCCCGCGCAGGCGGGCTTCCGCCGCGCCGTCGAAGACCCTGGCGTAGGCACGACGTTCGGCCGGGTCGGCGATCTTCTCGGCGCTGGTGAGGACCGTGGCCGCGGTCGACGGCGCGACGAACACGTCGTCATGGTCGTTCAGGCGCTCCTGCAACCACGCCGTGCCGGAGCGGTGGGCGCCGAGGATCAGGAAGTTCGGGCCGTCGGCCAGCCTCCCCGTCGCCGGGGACCGGCGGTCCCGCTCCGAGGAGAGCACCTGGCGCGTGCCGATCGCACCGACGACGAGGTCGGCGAGCCTGCGGTAGACGCCTGCGGCGTAGTGGAACGGCGCGTCGCCCCACGGGTGCTCCGGGCTCGACACCACGTCCTCCGGGTCGAGCGCGACCCGCGTCGCGTCCAGCGCCTGCGCGGCCGCGGCCGCGTAGCGGCCGAACAGCGCGTTCGCCTCCCGCGCTTCCGTGCCGTAGCTGCTCGGGGTGGCCGCCCCGGCCTCGGACCGCTCGGCCCAGGGCACGTCGAGGAGCAGCACCGCAGCGTGCGGCATGTGCTGGCGGACGAGCGCCCCGACCGCGGCGATGCCCTGCACCCAGTACTGGTAGTGCTGCTCGCTGCCGAACGGCAGGTGCTGGGAGCCGGCCGGGAGGTGGTGCTCCGCTCCCGAGCCGACGAGCTCGGTGGAGCGGGTGACCACGGAGCCGTCGGGGAGCACGTACGCGCCGAGGCGCTCGTCGACGAGGTCGACCAGCACGACGTCGGTCTGGTGCGCCGCCTCGGGGACCAGCGTCTGCAGGCTGGACGCGAAGTCCCCCGAGACCATCCGCTGCTGGAAGGGGGAGTCGAGCCGAGGGGGGTCGACCAGGGTGACCGGGCGGGTGTAGGCGCTGAGGGCGGACTGCCGCGCGACGTACTGGACCAGCTCGAACCGGTCGGGGTCGAGGTGCTCGAACGTGTCCCGGGAGACGCACGACCCGTAGACGAAGACGCGATGCCTGCTCATCGTGGCGCGTCGCCCTGCCAGTCCGTGGGCCGAGGACCCCCGTGGAGGAGGTGCTGGATGGCCTCGACCGAACGTGCGGCGCTCGACCCGTCGCCGTACGGGTTGGCCGCGCGGGCCATCGCCTCGTAGGCGTCCTGGTCGCGCAGGAGCGTGCTGACCTCGTCGACGATGCGCTGCTCGTCGGTGCCGATGAGCTTGACGGTGCCCGCCTCCACGGCCTCGGGGCGCTCGGTGTTCTCCCGCATCACGAGCACGGGCTTGCCGAGGCTGGGCGCCTCCTCCTGGACCCCGCCGGAGTCCGTGAGGACCACGCTGGACAGCGCCAGCATGCGCGTGAACTCGCCGTAGGCGAGGGGTTCGGTCACGGTGACGTTGTCGAGCCCCTCGAGCTGCGGCAGCACGGCGTCACGGACCACGGGGTTGCGGTGGGCGGGCAGCACCACGTGGACGTCGGGGAACGCCGTCGCAAGGCGCGCCAGCGCCCGCCCCACGCCTTCCATCGCGCCGCCCCAGTTCTCCCGGCGGTGCGTGGTGACGAGGAGGATGCGGCTGCCGGAGTCCGCGAGGTCCTCCAGCGCGGGGTCGCTGAACGGCGTCTTCTTGTCCACCGTCATGAGCAGCGCATCGATGACGGTGTTGCCGGTGACGAGGATGGCGTCGCCCGGCACCGACTCGTGGCGCAGGTTGGCCTTGCTGGTCGCGGTGGGCGCGAGGTGCAGTGCGGCGACCTGCGAGGTGATCCTGCGGTTCGCCTCCTCGGGGAACGGCGACAGGATGTTTCCGGAGCGGAGCCCCGCCTCGACGTGCGCCACCGGGATGCCGCGGTGGAACGCGGCGAGCGCGGCGGCCGTCGAGGTCGAGGTGTCGCCCTGGACGACGACGGCCGCGGGCTGCTCCGCCGCCAGCACCGGGTCGAGGCGCTCGAGCACGCGGGCCGCGATCTGCGACAGGGACGCGCCGTGCTCGAAGATGTCGAGGTCGTGGTCGGGCGTGATCTCGAAGATCTCGTTGACCTGGTCCAGCATCTCGCGGTGCTGGCCGGTGACCACGGTGACGGAGTCGAGCTCGTCGCTGGCCTCGAGGGCCTTGATGACGGGGGCCACCTTGATGGCTTCCGGGCGGGTGCCGTAGACCGTCATGATGCGGGGCCTGGTGCTTGCCACTCTCACGCCTTTCTCTCGCTGCGACGACGGGACGTCGTCAGCGGCTCCACGGGACCGGCCGAGATCGACGGGCCGGCCCTCCTTCGTCCACCCGGACGATGGTCTGTGTGTGTTCCTGGAACGAGGTCTCGAGGATCTTGTTCGCCTCCTCAGGGCGGTCCTTCGCCTTCGCCCAGGCCCACCTGCGGTAGCGCAGCGCCACGTCCTGCGCGGGGCCGTCGGCCACCAGCCGGCCGTGATGCAGCCAGAGGGCCCGTGTGCAGGTCTCCTCGATGGTCTGGGCCGCGTGGGACACCAGGAACACGGTCCCGGCGCCGTCGCGCAGCCGTTGCATCCGTGCCTCGCTCCGTTCCTTGAAGGCCGCGTCGCCGGTCGCGAGCGCTTCGTCGATGAGCAGGATGTGCGGGTCGGCCGCCGTGGCGATCGCGAAGCGCAGCCGGGCGCCCATGCCGGAGGAGTACGACCGCATCGGCAGGTAGATCGACCTGCCCAGGCCGGCGAGCTCCGTGACCTCGGGGACGGCGGCCTCGGCCTGCGCGGGCGTGAGCCCCATGGCGAGGCAGCCGAGGCGGATGTTCTCCTCGCCGGACAGGTCGGGCACGAGGGCGGCGCTCACGCCGATGAGGAGCGGGGTGCTCGTGGCGAGGACACGACCCTTGCCGGGGCTCTCCAGCCCCGCGATGAGGCGCAGCAGCGTGCTCTTGCCGGAGCCGTTCTCCCCGACCAGGCCGACCTGCTCGCCCGACCGGGCCACGAGCGAGACGCCCGACAGGGCGCGTACCCGCACCTGGGGCTCGTTGCCCAGCACGGCGCGCGCGGCCCGGACGACCGGACGGGCGCGGCGTGCGCGCTCGGCGACGTCCGTGGACGGCACCCGGTAGGAGACGCTGACGTCCTGCACGGCGACCGTGGCCGGAGCGAGAGCGGTGCCGCCGCGCCCGGACACGGCAGGACCGGAGAGGGGGCGGGCCGGCACGGTGCGGTCAGACACGGTGCGGTCAGACACGGCCATAGGAGTCCTCCGCCTGCCAGAACACGAGAAAGCCGACGACGAGGGTCCCGACGGCCCAGGCGCCCAGCCCGAGCCAGGTCGACAGCCCCGGGACGACGCCGTACAGGAGGGTGTCGCGTGCCGCGTCGATCACCAGGAACATGGGGTTGGCCTGCATGACCCCGACGACCTGCGGGTAGCTCTCGAACCGGTCGATCGAGAAGAACACGGCGGACCCGTAGAGCCAGAACCGCATGAGGACGCCGATGAGCTGGTTGAGGTCGGGCAGGGCCGCGGCGACGCGGGCCAGGAGCAGCGACAGGCCGGTCACGAAGACGACCTGGAGCACCAGGACCGCGGGGAACAGCGCGGCCGCCGGGGACCAGTCCTCGGCCTCGGGCAGCACCAGCAGCAGGAGGAACATGGCCGCGAGGGTCGGGACCAGGGTGAGGACGCCCCTCAGGACCACCGAGACGGGGAGTGCCGCGCGCGGAAAGCTGAAGGCACGGACGAGGTTGCGCCCGCCGGCGACGGAACGTGCCGCACCGGTGACGCACGTCGTCGTGAACTGGAAGAGGAAGACGCCGATGATGAGGTACCCGACGAAGTTCTCGATGCCGGCCCGGGCTTCGAGCACCACCCCGAAGATCACATAGAAAGCGAGCCCGTTGAGAATGGGGTTGACGATCAGCCACGCCTGCCCGAGCAGGGTCTCTCGGGTGCCGCTGGCGACCTTCGCCCGTGCCTCTGCCCACAGAAAGTGCCGCCGGTCCCAGAGCTCTGCGACGTACGCCGCCACGGGTGGTCGAGCACCGACCGGGAAGAGTCGTTCCGTCGACACGACCTCCACGGTGGACCTGAGCGGTGCGGAGCTTTCTTCGTCCAGGTCATCGGCGCGCGTCGCGCCCTTCGAATATTCAGCCTCGTGCGCCATCGCCCCGCATCCTAGGGTGCATAAGAGCACTATGACGCGTTGGCATCTGTCGCTCTGAAAGAGAGGATGGAATATGAAAATATCGGTTGTCGGACTGGGGTACTTGGGTGCCGTTCACGCCGCGAGCATGGCGAAGCTGGGGCACGAGGTCGTGGGTGTCGACGTCGACGTCGACCGGGTGGACGCGCTCGCCGCGGGCAAGGCTCCGTTCTTCGAGCCCGGGCTCGACGACCTGCTGACCGAGGTCACGGAGACGGGCCGGCTCACCGTGTCCGCGGACCTGGCCGACGCGGCGGGTGCGCACGTGCACTTCGTGTGCGTCGGGACGCCGCAGCGCCGCGACGGCCCGGCGGCCGACCTCACCGCCGTCGACGGCGCCTTCACCGACCTGCTGGCGCACCTCGCGCCCGGTGCCGTCGTCGTCGGGAAGTCCACCGTCCCGGTGGGGACGGCGCAGCGCCTCGCGGACCAGGTGGCGGCCGCACGACCGGACGCCGTGCTCGCGTGGAACCCGGAGTTCCTCCGCGAGGGGTTCGCCGTGCAGGACACGCTGCGCCCCGACCGGCTCGTCTACGGCGTCGCCGACGGCGCGGCCGGGGAGCGCGCGGCGGCCGCGCTGGACGACGTCTACGCCGCGCTGCTGGCCGACGGTGTGCCGCGCATCGTCACCGACTACCCGACGGCCGAGCTGGTCAAGGTCGCGGCCAACTCGTTCCTCGCCACGAAGATCTCGTTCATCAACGCGATGGCCGAGCTGTGCGAGGTCGCGGGCGGTGACGTGGCGCGGCTCGCCGACGCGATCGGGTACGACGCCCGCATCGGACGTCGCTTCCTCAACGCCGGTCTCGGCTTCGGCGGGGGCTGCCTGCCCAAGGACATCCGGGCCTTCCGGGCCCGCGCCGACGAGCTCGGCGCGGGCGACGCCGTGGCGTTCCTCGGCGAGGTGGACGCGATCAACACCCGGCGGCGGGCGCGCATGGTCGACCTCGCCGTGGAGGTCCTCGGCGGGATGGTCGAGAGTGCCGAGGTCACGGTGCTGGGCGCCGCCTTCAAGCCGGACAGCGACGACGTGCGCGACTCGCCCGCCCTCGACGTCGCGGCCCGCCTGGCCGAGCTGGGCGCGGTCGTCACCGTGCACGACCCGCAGGCCATCGACAACGCCCGCGCCAAGCAGCCCGGCCTGCGCTACGAGCGGGACCTGGAGGCGGCCCTCGCCGGCGCCGACGCGCTGCTCGTCCTCACCGAGTGGAAGCAGTACCGCGACCTCGACCCGGAGCGGGTGGGCACGCTCGTCGCGCAGCGCACCGTGCTCGACGGGCGCAACGCGCTGAGCCGCACCGCCTGGACGGAGGCGGGCTGGCAGTACCGCGCCCTGGGGCGCCGCTGACGCTCCGCGCCGTCGGGCCCCGCTCAGCCGCGGGCGACCGCGAGGGCGGCGTAGACGTCGGCATACCGGCGCACGACCCGCTCCCACGTCCGCCCGGCGGCGACCTGCCGCCCCGCGTCGACGAGGGCGGCACGGTGCGTGTCGTCGGTCAGCACCCGGCCGACGGCGTCCCCCCACGCGGCCACGTCGCCCGGGTCGACGAGGACGCCCGCGGGGGAACCGCCGCCGGGTCCCGCCGGCTCGAGCGGCGAGAGCACCTCCGCGAGGGCGGGCAGGTCGCTGGCGACGACGGGCCGGCCGAGCGCCATCGCCTCGACCGGCTTGAGCGGGGTCACGACGCGGGTGACGCGGTCGGGACGCCGGGGCACGAGGACGACGTCGAGCGCGGCGAGGTAGGTGCGGGCGACGTCGCGGGGCACGCGGCCCGGCAGCAGGGCGTGCTCGCCCAGCCCGAGCTCGGCGGCGAGGCGTAGCAGCCGCGGCCGGTCGACGCCGTCGCCCACGACGAGCGCCGCCACGTCGACGCCGCGCGAGCGCAGCAGCGCGACGGTGCGCAGCACGGTGTCCAGGCCCTCGTAGCCCACGACGCTGGTCACGGCCCCGACGACGAACGGCGCGGTCCGGAGCCCGAGCACGGCGCGGGCCTGCGCCGACGCGGGCGCGGGGCCGAGCAGGGCGGCGTCCACGGCGTTCGGCACCACGGTGACGCGCGCCGCGGGGACGCCGCGGGCCACGAGCTCGTCGCGCATCGTGGCGGACAGGGTGACGACCTGGTCGGCGGCGAGCGCCAGCTCCGTCTCCTTGGCGCGCAGCAGCGCGAACCGCTCCGAGGAGGCGGCTCGCTCGCGCGCCTCGGGCGTGGGGTGCGACGCGGCCCAGGTCTCCTCGGGCAGGCCGCGCACCTCGTACACCCAGGGCAGGCCGAGGCGTGCCGCGGCAGCGCGCGCGGCCTCGCCGGTCGTCCAGGGCGTCGTCGCGTGCACGACGGCGGGCTGCGCGGTCTCGAGCGCACGCACCAGCAGCTCGACGCCGTCGCGCGCCCGTCGCCCGTGGTCCGAGGGCAGCGTGCGGGGCACCAGACGGCCGTACCGGACGCCGTCCACGACGTCCGTGCCGCGCGCGCCCAGGGCGCCGACCGTCAGCGGGTAGCCCGCCCGTGTGGTCGCGGTGACGTGGTGTCCTGCGGCACGCTGCGCCGTGAGGACGGCGTGGGTGCGCAGCGTGTACCCGCTCTGCGTGTGCGGCAGCGAGTTGGTGAGGTGGTGGTGCACGGCCGGGGGCGCGGACGGCCGCACCGGCGCGACGGGCGTGGGCTCGGGGCCGCGAGCAGGTCGCGGCGGGGTGACCGCCTCCAGCAGCGCGACCTGACCGAGGAGCGCCGCCCGCACCCGACGCCCCGCACGCGTGGACGGGGCGGCCCCGCGCACGGCGGCGACGTCCCCGGCCTGCCACGCGGCACGCAGCCGCCCCGCCTCGCCCGAGGTCCCGTCGCCCAGGACGCGTTCCACCCAGGGCACGACGACGGCGCTCACGCGCGGGGACGTGCGGCGTGCGGCCTGCAGCACCAGCCACGCCGGGTCGGTGGCCAGCGCGCCACCGACGAACGACGCGGCCAGCCGGGCGTCGCGGGCCAGCGCGCGCAGCCGGCTCAACGGGTGCCCGCCGTCGTGGGGGTGAGCTCGCGCAGCAGCTCCACGTACCGCTGGGCGAGCGCGTCGTCGTCGGCGTTGCGCGCCACCCACCGCGCGGCGCCCGGGTCCGCGCCGGGCACCTGGCCGGTCGCCGCCCAGCCCGACCACAGGGCGGTGAGCCCGTCCACGTCACCGGGCGCCACGACCGTCCCCGCGCCGGACCGCCGCACCAGCGCCGCCGCCTCGCCCGCGACGCACGCCGTCGCGTACGCGCCGGAGGCCATCACCTCGTACAGCTTGGACGGGACGGTCCACTCCAGCGGCTTCCAGTCGCGCAACGACACGACGACGGTGTCCGCCCAGGCGTAGTAGCGGCGCACGTCGTCCGGTGGCACCGCGCCGACGAAGGTCACCGGTGCGTCGATCTCGGCCGCGAGCTCCGCCAGGAACGGCAGGCGCGCCCCGGTGCCGAGGATCCGCACGTCGAGCGGGAGCCCGCGCCGCGCGACCCGCGCGGCGGCCCGCACCACCGACTGCAGGTCCTGGGCACGACCCACGGTGCCGGCGTAGACGGCACGCAGCGGGCGGTCCGGCGGCAGGCTCGCGTCGCCGTGGACGGGCACGTCGTCCGCGGTCAGCGGCCGGAAGGAGGTGCCGTTGCGCACCACGGCCACGCGGGGCACACCCCGTTCGCGGAGGACCTCGGAGAACGCCTCGGTCGTCGTGACGACGGCGTCGGCGCGGGCCTGCAGGCGTGTCACCGCGCGGTGCACGAGGGCGCGCACGCCCGCCAGCAGCCGGGCGGGCAGGGGTCGGTGGGTGTCCAGGACGCCGCTGGGCTCGATGAGGTCGGGCCAGGCGTCGCGCATCTCGATGACGAGCCGGGCGCGGAACAGCCGGGCCAGCAGCCACGCCGCGACCATCGACGGGATGCCGGGCACCGTGCCGACCACGACGTCGGGCCGCTCGGCGGGTCGCCGCAGGTGCCGCACCCCGAGCGCGACGGCGCTCGCCGCCGCCACCGTCTGGTCGAGGGTGCGGGAGACCAGGTCGGCGCCGTGGGGCCGGAACCTGGTGCGGACCACCAGCTCGCCGTGCCGACCGCGGGAGACCGCGCCGGGCCGGTATGCGTTCTGGTCGTCCTGCAGCCGCCCGGTCGGGTGGTGCGGGGGCGGGGCGAGGACGGCGACGTCGACCCCGGCGGCGAGGAGCCGCGGCGTCAGGGTGTCCCAGCGGCGTTGCGGCGCACCGTGCTCGGGCGGGTAGTGGTGCGTGACGAGCAGCATCCGGGGGCGCTGCGACGGCGTCGCCGTGGTGCCGCGCATCGTCCTGCCTCCTCGTGTCGCCGTCGCACCGCGGGCCATGCGGTGCACGGGGCGGGCGCCTCGGCCGGAACCGGCACAAAACGGCACCCACGGTCGTTCGCCCGGATCCTAGGATCCCCCACTGTGAGCAGAGCGCCCGTCGACCCCCCGCCCGCCTCGACGGACCCCTCCTCGCGTCGTCACGGGCGCGCCGGGGCCCGCGGCACCCGACGCGCGCTCGCCGTCCTCGGGGCGCTGGTGCTGCTCCTGGCCGCCGGCAGCCTCGGGGCGGCCTGGTGGTTCCAGCACCGGCTCGACGCCAACATCGAGCGGCTGGGCGACCCGTTCGCGGCGATCGGGGACGGTCCCGACCGCGAGGACGCGGCGGCGCAGACCGAGGCCGTCAACCTTCTCGTGCTCGGCTCGGACAGCCGCATCTCCGCCGGCGACCCGGAACGGTGGGAGGAGGGCGCGCAGCGCACCGACGCGATCATGCTGGTGCACCTGCCCGCCGACCGGGAGAGCGCGCAGGTGATCTCCGTCCCGCGCGACTCGTGGGTGGAGGTCCCCGGGCACGGCGAGGCCAAGATCAACGCGGCGTTCTCCTACGGCGGCCCCTCGTTGCTGATCCAGACCGTGCAGGACCTCACCGGCGTGCCGGTCGACCACTTCCTGGTCACGGACTTCGACTCGTTCACCGCGATGACCGACGCCCTCGGCGGCGTGCGCATCCGCGTGCCGGAGGACATCGGCGACGGGGACCAGGTGTTCTTCACCGAGGGCGTCCACACCATGACCGGCGAGGAGGCGCTCGCGTACACCCGCCAGCGGCACGGCCTCGTGAACGGCGACCTCGGGCGCGTGCAGCGCCAGCAGAACTGGATGCGCGCCATCCTCGCGAAGGTCAACAACCACCGGAACGACGTCGGCACGATGACGTCGTTCCTGACCACGGTGAGCAGGTCGGTCGCGGCGGACGACGGCTTCACCGTCGACCGCATGCGCGAGCTCTTCCTGAGCGCCCGGGGGCTGAGCACCCACGACGTCACCTTCCTCACCGCGCCGAGCTCGGGCACCGGGCGCAGCGCGAACGGCCAGTCGATCGTCGTGCTCGACCGCGAGCGGTTCGACCCGCTGATGAAGGCCGTCGCGAGGGACCGGGCGGCGGCGTACGTGGACCAGCACGCCGACGACCTCGACATCCTTCCCGCCACCGTCCGGTAGCCGGCCGCGACCCGGGAAGGGTGCGGGGCGCAGGATGCGTGGCGCGAGTCACCGCCGAGCAGGGAATAGAACGATTCGATACCCTGTTGCCCAGGTCGACTACCCGACCCAGGAGTAAGGAGATCCGTGGCCCCCGCGAGCGACGCGACCGTCGGGGGGCCTGCCTGATGAGTGCCACCTTCTCGTCCCTCAAGTACACGAACTACCGCATCTGGTTCGCCGCCGCCCTCGTCGCCAACGTCGGCACGTGGATGCAGCGCATCGCGCAGGACTGGATCGTCCTCACCGACCTCAGCGACAACTCCGGGATCGCGGTCGGCCTCACCACGGCGCTCCAGTTCCTCCCGTTCCTCCTGCTGTCCCCGTGGGCCGGCGTGCTCGCCGACCGGCTGCCGCGCCGACGCCTCCTCATGGCCACCCAGGGAGGCATGGGCGTGCTCGCCCTCGGCCTCGGCGTGCTCGTGCTGTCCGGCCGGGCCGAGCTGTGGCACGTCTACGTGTTCGCCCTCCTGCTCGGCGTCGTGTCCGCGCTGGACAACCCTGCGCGCCAGACCTTCGTCGCCGACATGGTGCCCGCCGACAAGCTGCCCAACGCCGTCGGGCTGAACAGCGCGTCGTTCAACGCCGCCCGGCTGATCGGCCCGGGCGTGGCCGGCCTGCTCATCGCGGCCGTCGGCGCCGGCTGGGTCTTCCTCATCAACGGTGTCACCTTCGGCGCCACGATCGCGGCGCTCGCGCTGATGCGCGTCCGGGAGCTGCGCCCGCAGCCCGCACCCCGCCGGGCCAAGGGCCAGATCCGCGAGGGCGTGGCGTACGTGCGCCGACGCTCCGACATCGTGGTGATCATGGTCGTGATGTTCGTCGTCTCGACGTTCGGCCTGAACTTCCAGCTGACGTCGGCGCTCATGGCGCGCGTCGAGTTCGGCCGAGGCGCGGGGGAGTACGGCATCCTCGGCTCGGTGCTGGCGATCGGCTCGCTCGCGGGGGCGCTGCTCGCCGCACGGCGGGACCGCCCGCGCGTGCGGCTCGTCATCGGGTCGGCGTTCGCGTTCGCGCTCTCGACCGCGGTGCTCGGGCTCATGCCGACCTACGCGTCGTTCGTCGTGGCGTGCATCCCCGTGGGGCTCGCGTCGCTCACGATGATGACGGCGGCGAACAGCGCGCTGCAGGTCTCCACCGACCCCGCCATGCGCGGACGCGTCATCGCGCTCTACGTGATGATCTTCCAGGGCGCGACGCCGATCGGGTCGCCGCTCGTCGGGTGGATCGGCGAGGCGTGGGGTCCCCGCTGGTCCATCCTCGTCGGCTCGATCGCGACCTTCCTGGTGGCGTCGGGCGCGACGGTGTGGGCCGTGCGCCGGTGGCACCTGCGCGTCCGCTACCGCGTGCGCACCCGCCCGCACCTCGAGGTGGTCTACCTCGACCGCGAGGCGCTGCAGGGGGCCACGACCCGCGACGGCGTGCGTCGCGAGCTCAGCCGGGCGGACGCCGAGCGGCTCCCGACCACGGCCTGACCGCGTGCCGCGCGGTCGGCTGCCTGGTGGGTGGCGCGGTCGGTGGCGCGGTCAGCGCGGGAGCGTGTCCCGTCGCGTGGCGTGCCGGGTGGCCCGGTCGGCGGCGGCCTGGTCGCGGCGGCGCAGGCGGGCCTCGAACTCCTGCTGGTCGCGCATCTCCTCCTCCGTGGGCCACATGAGGACGACGAAGACGAGCGCGACGGTCAGGGCCGCGATCCCGAGGATGAGCGGCCCGAGCAGGTCGACGGCGGTCGTGCCGCTCGTGGGGACGCCCGGCGTCCCCGTGATGGTCAGTGCGGCCATGCCCGTGTAGTGCATGCCGCTGACGGCGACGCCCATGATGAGCGCGGCCCCGAGGGTCGCGCTCCTGCCGCGCACGTTGACCGCCAGCCACAGGGCGGCGGTGGCTGCGACGATCGCGATGAGGACGGACAGCCCGACCACCGGCAGCGAGAACTCCTTGTGGCCCGTCATGCGCATGGCGGCGATGCCCATGTAGTGCATCGCGGCGACGCCGAGCCCCGCGACGATGCCGCCGGAGACCAGCCACAGGGGGCGGTCGCCGGCGAAGCCGACGATGAACAGCCCGATCGCGACGACGACCACGGCGACGAGGGCGCTGAGGATCGTCTGCGGCACGTCGTAGTTGATCGGCATGTCCGTCACGGTGAAGCCGAGCATGGCGATGAAGTGCATCACCCAGACGCCCGTGCCGCCGATGGCGAGGGAGCCGACGAGGAGCCAGACGGCGCGCGACTTGGCGTCGGTCGCCGCCCGGGCGCGGGACGTGGCCGACAGGCCCGTGGCTGCGCCCAGGCAGGACGCGACGTACGCGAGCACCGGGGTGACGATCCCGTAGGTGAAATGGTGCATCTCCGGCATGTGGGGCCTCCCGGCATCCTCGCCCGAACAGGACGAGGCGGCACGTTATCAGCCCGTGATCTGATGGGTGAAACGTGCCGCCTGACCTGGGACGATGCTGCCCTCCTCGGGAGGGACCTCGGGCGGGCCGGTGCGGGTCGCCGGGAGCCCGGGCGGGTCAGCCCAGGTGCTCCACCACGTGGTCGACGCACGCCGTGAGGGCGCGCACGTCGTCCGGCTCGACGGCGGGGAAGACGCCCACGCGCAGCTGGTTGCGGCCGAGCTTGCGGTAGGGGAACACGTCGACGACACCGTTCTCGCGGAGCGTGCGCACGACGGCCGTCGCGTCGATCGCGCCGTCCAGGTCGATCGTGGCGACGACGGTCGAACGCTCGGCCGGGTCGGCCACGAACGGCGACGCCCACTCGCGCGCGCCCGCCCAGTCGTACAGGACGCCGGCCGACTCGGCGCAGCGCGCGCTCGACCAGGCGAGACCGCCCTGCTCGAGGAGCCACTCGACCTGGTCCGCCAGGAGCACGAGGGTGGCGACGGCAGGCGTGTTGAGGGTCTGGTCCAGGCGCGAGTTCGCGAGGGCGGTCGTCAGGGAGAGGAACTCTGGCACCCAGCGGCCCGTGCCGGTCCCGGCCGTCGCCTCGACCCGCTCGGCCCGCTCGACGGCGGCGGGGGAGCAGACGGCCAGCCAGAGGCCGCCGTCCGCCGCGAACACCTTCTGCGGGCCGAAGTAGTAGACGTCGGTGTCGGCGACGTCGACCGGCAGCGCACCCGCGCCCGAGGTCGCGTCCACCAGCAGCAGCGCGCCGTCGGCCCGCGCGTCCTGCACCTGGCGCACCGGCGCCATCGCGCCCGTCGACGTCTCGTTGTGCGGGGTCGCGTAGACGTCCACGCCGTCCGACCGTCGCAGGTGGGCCACCGTGCCGGGCTCGGCCTGCACGACGTCGGGGTCGGCCAGGAAGGGCGCCCGTGTCGTGGCCGAGGCGAACTTGCCGCCGAACTCGCCGAAGACGGCGTGCTGCGCGCGCCGCTCGACGAGGCACGCGGCGGCGACGTCCCAGAAGGCGGAGGAGCCGCCGTTGCCCAGCGCCACCTCGTACCCGTCCGGGAGTGTGAACAGCTCCCCGAGGCCCTGTCGCACACGGCGCACCAGGTCCTTGACGGGGGCCTGCCGGTGCGACGTCCCCAGCACGGGGGCGGCCGGGTCGCCGGCCGCGGCCAGGGCGGCGACCTGCGCGGCGCGGACCTTGGACGGGCCGGAGCCGAACCGTCCGTCGCCCGGCAGGAGCGAGGGCGGGATGACGAGGGTCGGCTGGTTCGGCACGGTCGGCACGGTCGGCGCGGCGGGCATGGTGTCTCCGGTTCCGGGCAGGGGAGCGGTCGTCGGTGGGGCAGGGCAGGATGGCGCCGGGGGTGCGCGCGACGGCGCCGCGCGACCCCGCCTGCGTCCACGCGTGCGAATAGACTAGGCCGCGCCGAAAGACGGGAGTGGACGTGACCGACCTGATCGACACGACGGAGATGTACCTCAAGACGATCTACGAGCTCGGTGAGGAGGGCATCCCGCCGCTCCGCGCCCGGATCGCGGAGCGCCTGGGGCACTCCGGCCCCACCGTGTCGCAGACGGTCGCGCGGATGGAACGGGACGGGCTCGTCGTCGTGACGGGCGACCGGCACCTCGAGCTCACCGACGCCGGGCAGGCCAAGGCGACCCGCGTGATGCGCAAGCACCGCCTCGCGGAACGGCTGCTCACCGACGTGATCAAGCTCGACTGGGAGCACGTGCACACCGAGGCGTGCCGCTGGGAGCACGTGATGAGCGACCTCGTGGAGAAGCGGCTCGTCACCCTGCTCGACCACCCGCACGCCGACCCGTACGGCAACCCGATCCCGGGGCTGTCGGAGCTCGGCGAGCAGTACCAGGACGTCCCGTTCCTCGAGGGCGTGCAGTCGCTGCCCACCGTGCTCGCCGCGGCGCGGCTGGCCGGTGGTGGCGACGGCGGGGACAAGGAGCTGGTCCTCCAGCGCATCGCCGAGCCGCTCCAGGTGGACATCGAGCTGCTGGCACGGCTCGCCGAGTCGGGGATCGTGCCCGGGGCGCAGATCACGGCCCGGGCGTCCGGCGACGAGGTCACGGTCGAGGTCGAGGGGTCCGGCGTCGTGCTGGACCTGCCGGAGGAGCTGGCGCGCCACCTCTTCGTCGCGAGCCGCTGACCAGCACAGGGACGTCCGTGCGCGGCCGGTGCGCCAGATCGTGACCGCAGCGTGACATCGCCCGGGGTCTTCCGGTACGGTCGGGGTCGCTCGCCGGTGCTCATCCGGGGAGCGCTCGACCGGACGCCGAATCCTGCCACCGGGCGAGCTCCACGGACATCCGCACGGCAGGAGCGGGGGACCCACTTCGGGCGTCGGTGACGACGTCCTTGGGGTGAAGCCGGACGGGCCTGGTGACGGGCGCGGACGGCCGGGTGTTTCTCCCACCCGAACCCGACAGCTGACCTCGCAGGCGACAGGAGAGGTAGACACGTGACCGCACGCACGAGCAACGGCCGGCACCGCGCCGCCCGTCGTCCGATCGCCATCGCCCCGACCGGTGCCGCCGGTCGCCGCGCGGCCGTGGTCGCCGCCGCCGGTGGCCTCCTGGTCTCGACCTTCGCCAGCGCGGGTGCCGCGCAGGCCGCCCCGGTCGACACGGACGCCGCCCAGAAGCTCAGCACCGTCGACCTCGGTGCCCTGACCGACCAGGCACGCCAGGCCCTCGAGGCCGCGCCGGTCGTCACCGTCGACGCCAAGGCGAAGGTCGACGTCGAGAAGGTCACCGCGAAGATCGCGGCCGGCGCCGAGATCACGCCGGCGCCCGAGCCGGAGCCCGAGCCCGTCGTCGAGCAGGTCGCGACCACGACGGACGACTCCGCCCGCTCGACCGACACCGTCTCCCGCTCCGAGGAGCGCACGGCCGTCGAGACCGCCGCCCCGGCGTCGGCCAACGGTTCGGCCGTGGTCTCCATCGCGATGCGCTACCTGGGCGTCCCGTACGTCTCGGGCGGCAGCAGCCCGTCCGGCTTCGACTGCTCGGGCCTGACCCAGTACGTCTACGCCCAGGTCGGCATCAACCTCCCGCGCACCTCCTCCGCGCAGCGCTACGCGGGCACCGTCGTCTCCGCCTCGGCCGCGCAGCCGGGCGACCTCATCTGGACGCCGGGCCACGTCGCGATCTACGCCGGCGACGGCATGCAGATCGACGCCCCGAAGCCGGGCGACGTCGTGAAGTACCGCGCGATCTGGCAGTCGAACCCCACCTTCATCCGCGTCGGCTGAGTCCGTCCGACACGTCACGACGACGCCCCGTCACGCCTCGCGTGACGGGGCGTCGTCATGTCTCGGGGAACCGGTTCGACCTGGGCCGACGCGGGTCTCCGGACCCCGCTCCGAGGCCCTGTGATCGAAACGTGACATTGCCGTCCCGGTCCGCTACGGTGTCACCCAGTCGGCGGTCGTCCGCCGATTCTCGACCGGAACGCCGAGCCCTGCCGCCGGTCGAGTACCGCAACCTCCTGGCAGGGGCGGGGGACCCAATTTCGGGCATCGGATCACGGTGTCCTTGGGGTGAAGTCGCACGGACCTTGTCCACGCGGCCGGGTGTTTCTCCCACCCGAACCCGACAGCTGACCTCGTAGGCGACAGGAGAGGGAACACGTGAACGCACGCACCACGCGCGCCCGGCACCGTGCCGCGCGCCGTCCGCTCGGTGGCTTGGTCCAGAGCGTCAGCTCGACGACCACGGGTCGCCGCGCCGCCGTCGTCGCCGCCGCCGGCGGCCTGCTCGTCTCGACCTTCGCCAGCGCGGGTGCCGCGCAGGCGGCCCCGGTCGACCACGACGCCTCGAAGAAGCTCAGCACGGTCGACCTCGGCGCCCTGAGCGACCAGGCGCGCGAGGCCCTGGAGGCGGCGCCGGTCGTCACCGTCCAGGCCAAGGCGAAGGTCGACGTCGAGACGCTCAGCAAGAAGGCCATCTCGTCCGCGAAGATCACCCCGGCCCCCGAGCCCGAGCCCGAGCCGGAGCCGGCGCCCGTCGTCGAGACCCGCACGGAGACCGTCTCGCGCAGCACGGAGCGCACGGAGGTCCCGACCGAGGCCGTGGCGCCGTCGAGCTCCTCGGTCGGCGCCCAGGTCGTCTCGATCGCGCACCGCTACATCGGCACCCCGTACGTCGTGGGCGGTTCGACGCCGTCCGGGTTCGACTGCTCGGGTCTCGTCAGCTACGTGTACGCGCAGGTCGGTGTCAGCCTTCCGCACCAGTCCAGCGCCATCCGCTACGCGTCGAACGTCTCGGTCGTCTCCGCGTCCGAGGCGCAGCCGGGCGACCTCATCTGGTCCCCGGGTCACATCGCGATCTACATCGGCGGCGGTCAGCAGATCGACGCCTCGCGTCCCGACGGCTGGGACACGCGCATCCGCGACATCTGGCAGTCCAGCCCGGTGTTCCTGCGCGTCCAGGCCTGACGCACCGCAGCGGCGCCCCGGTACCTCGGTACCGGGGCGCTTTGCTGTGCCTTGCGGCTGCCTTTCGCTACTCTTGAACCAGACGCCCTCGACGACGAGGGCGGGCTCCTCGCCAGCGGACAGGAGGCGCAAGATGACACGGCCTGAGGTCGTCCTGGTAGGTGTCGACGGGTCTGCAGCGAGCCTGCACGCTCTCGACTGGGCCGCCGCGTATGCGCGGCGCGTGGGGTGGGGGCTGCACGTGGTCTGTTCCTACTCGCTGCCGTCGTTCACCGCGGCGTCGCTCGACGGCGGGTACGCAGCGCTGGACGACACCGCGATCCAGGAGGGAGCCAAGGCGGTCCTGGCCGAGGCGGAGGAACGCGTGGCCGCCGCCGGGGTGCCCGTGCAGGGCACGGTCGCGACGGGCGACGCGGCGGGGGTGCTCGTCGAGATGTCCCGAGAGCACGCGCTCGCCGTGGTGGGCACGCGCGGCAAGGGCGGCTTCACGGAGCGGCTCCTCGGCACCGTCTCGTCGGCGCTGCCCGCGCACGCCCACTGCCCGACCGTCGTCGTGCCGTACCGGGGCTCCGACGGCGGGACGGAGGTGACCGAACGTCGCGACGGCGACGTCGTGCGCGAGGTCCGGCGCATCGTGGTGGGGGTCGACGGCTCGCCCTCGGCCGAGGTCGCGCTGAAGCACGCCGTCGCGCAGGCGAAGGCCTGGGACGCGGAGCTCGTGGCGGTCGCCGGTGTCCCCCTCGGCGGGGGTGCGGGCATCCTGGCGTGGCTCCCGTCGCAGATCGACCACGAGACCGTGCTCGCCGACGTGAAGGCCGGCCTGGACGTCATGGTCGACCGCGCCGAGGCCGCCAACCCGGGCGTCACGATCAAGCGGCACGTGCTCGACGGCACCGGCGCAGAGCTCCTCACGGAGTTCTCCACCGGAGCCGACCTCGTCGTCGTCGGCTCCCGGGGCCGCGGCGGCTTCCGCGGCCTGCTGCTCGGCTCCACCAGCCAGGCGGTGCTGCACCACTCCGCCTGCCCGGTGCTCGTCGTGACGCGCAAGTGCGACGAGGAGCTCAGCCAAGCCGCCTGACAGGGCGTTGTGGGTACGAAAACGGCGGGAATTCCTGACGGAATTCC